>JBFHXN010000516.1:0-2353 GCA_041598955.1 Desulfuromonadales bacterium
AAGATCCCCGCCAAGGACGAGGGGACCGTCGGCAAGATCCTCAAGGACATCCACAAGACCCTGGGGGGGCACCACAAGCAGGCGATGGACGAATACCGCAAGGCGAGCGGCATCCGCCACGGCCTGCTCAAGCGGATGATGCCCTACTGGCGCAAGCTCAGCGGCACCGTCGAGGACGTGGGCAAGACCATCACCGGCCTGCAGGAGCGGGCCAAGGTCATCGACAACAAAATGGCCGAGTACGAGGCGATCCGGGCGGGCTCCGACATGGCGGAGCGCAAGCTCTCCTCTTCGAGCCTCACCCAGTTCGTCATCTCCGGACTGGTCATGCTTATCGCCATCGGCGGAGCGATCATCAACTTCAACCTGATCGCCCTCCCCATGTCGGAGATGGTCGGTGGCGGCAGCTACATCGGGGCTTTCAAGACCTCCAACGTCGCCGCCCTGGTCATCATCCTGGTGGAGATCTCCATGGGGCTCTTTCTCATGGAGTCGCTGCGCATCACCCGGCTCTTCCCGGTGATCTCCAGCCTCGACGATCGGATGCGCCGCAGAATGATGGTCATCTCCTTCTCCATCCTCTTCATTCTCGCCGGGGTGGAGTCGGCCCTGGCCTTCATGCGCGACCAGATCGCCGCCGACAACGAGGCCCTCAAGCAGAGCCTCGCCGGCGCCGAGATGGTTCTGGAGTCGGCCCGCAGCACCATCCCCACCGTCGGGCAGATGGTCATGGGCTTCATCCTCCCCTTCGCCCTGACCTTCGTGGCCATCCCCCTGGAGTCCTTCATCCATTCCTCCCGCACCCTGCTGGGCCTCGTCGCCGTGGCGCTGCTGCGGTCCCTGGCCTTTTTCTTCCGGCTGCTGGGGAGTATCTTCCATTACCTGGGCCGTGCCCTGATCGCCATCTATGACCTGATGGTCTTCCCTCTGATCTGGTTCGAGACGAAGCTGGTGCGGGACCGCGGAGAGCGGGTCAAGCCCGCGTCGAAGAAGGAGGCAAGCTGATGAAACGGATTCTTCTGGCCGCCCTGGCCGCTCTTGTCCTGCTGGCCGGCTGCGCCGACACCACCAGCCGCTCCCAGGGCGTCTTCATGCTCATCGACACCTCGGGCACCTACACCGAGGAGCTCGACAAGGCGCAGGCCATCATCAACTACCTTCTCGGCACCCTGCAGCCGGGTGATTCCCTGGCGGTGGCGCAGATCAACACGGGGAGCTTCACCGAGAAGAACATCATCCACAAGGTCAACTTCGACGGGCGCCCCTCGGTGGCCAACGAGCAGAAGAGGGTCTTCCGGCAGAAGATCGACGACTTCGTGGCGGGCGTAAAGGGGAGCCCCTACACCGACATCACCGGTGGGGTTCTGCAGGCGGTTGAGTTTCTCAACGAGACCGGCGCCGGGAAGAAGACCATCCTCGTCTTCTCCGACATGGAGGAGGACCTGAAGAAGGGGTACGTGAGGGATTTCCCCATCCAGATCTCGGGGGTGGACGTGGTGGCCCTCAACGTCACCAAGCTGCGGCAGGACGTGGTCGACCCCCGCAAGTACATGGCACGCATCGAGGAATGGAAAAAGCGCGTCGAGGCCGGCGGCGGGACCTGGCGGGTGCTCAATGACCTCGACCGCCTGGAGCGCATCCTGGCCCACTAGGAATGCTGACCGCGCTGACATGAAGCTGGGACACGGCCGGGCCTTTCGGGGTCCGGCCGTTTTTTGTCCCTGGCCGATCCGGGCCCGGAAGGCAGAACCGAAATGGATGAAAAAGGTCCAGCAAGATGCTACACTTCCCGGGTCGCGGGGGCGCCGGCCGGCAAATCCCCGCCCCACCAGGAGACACGATGAACGGCCCCTCCCCGCCCCGCCTTGAGCTGACCCGCTCCGCACCTGACATTCTGGAACTGCGCCTCAGCGGCTCCTGGCGGATGGGCTCGACTCTTCCTTCCTTGGAGGAGGCGACAGGCCTGCTGGCCGGGGGGTGTCGCCGGATCGTTTTCCTGGCCGAGGCCCTGGAGGGGTGGGACAGCGCCCTGCTCGGTTTCCTCTCCCGTCTGGAGGCGGCCTGCGTGCCGTTGGAAGTGGAAATCGATCCAGGGGGCCTTCCGACCGGGGTGCGCCGGCTCCTCGACCTGGCCCATGCCGCTCCCGAGCGGGAAGAGACCCCCAGGGAGGCCGATCCGTTCTCGCTGCTGGCCCGGCTGGGGGAGGTGGTGCTGGAGCGCCGCCAGGCGGGGCGGGACTTTCTCTCCTTCATGGGCGGGCTCACGGTGGCCCTCGGCAGGATGCTTGCTGGGCGGGCGCGATTCCGTCGGTCCGAACTCTGGCTCTTCATCCAGCAGAGCGGCAGCCAGGCC
>JBFHXN010000517.1:0-2343 GCA_041598955.1 Desulfuromonadales bacterium
GCGCCTGCGTCGCCGGTCCCTGCTGCTGATCCTCACCAGCCTCGACGATCCGGCCCTGGCCGAGAGCTTCCTGCGCAGCGTCGGGGCGCTGGCCGAGCGGCACCTGGTCCTGGTCGGCATGCCCCGGCCCGCCGACGCCCGGCCCGTCTTCGAGGGCCCCCCCGCCGGGGAGAGCGCGGAGATCTACCGGCGCCTCGGGGGGCACCTCCTCTGGCACAACCTGCGGGAGCTGGAAAAGGTCCTGCGCCAGCGGGGGGTGGGCTTTTCCCTCATCGACCACGATCGGCTGAGCGCCGATCTGGTCAGCCGTTACCTGGCCGTCAAGCGGAGGCAGATCCTGTGATCCTCGACCTGGAGAAGTTCATCGCCGAGGGGCGCCAGGGGTGGCGGGAGCTGGAGGCGCTCCTCGACCGCCTCGACCGGGACCCGGCCCTGCGCCTCGGCCTGGAGGAGGTCAAGCGCTTCCACCAGCTCTACCAGCGCGCCTCCGCCGACCTGGCCCGGCTCGGGGAGCTCGCCGCGGAGCCGGAGCTGCGGCTCTACCTCGAATCCCTGGTCGCCAGGGCCTTCGGCGAGGTTCACGAAAGCCGCCGCAGGCCCCACCGCTTCGCCCCCCTGCGCTGGCTCTCCGGCACCTTCCCCCGCACCTTCCGCCGCCACATCCGGGCCTTCCAGCTGGCGGTGGCCATGACCCTGCTCGGCGGCGCCATCGGTGCGGGGCTCCTCACCCTGGAGAGCGACGCCAAGGAGGTCCTGCTCCCCTTCGAGCACCTGCTCCAGGATCCCTCCGAAAGGGTGGCCAAGGAGGAAGCGGCGGGGATCAAGGAGCTCTCCGGGGAGAAGGGGCGTCTCGAGGGACGCAAGATGACCTTCTCCAGCTACCTGATGACCCACAACACCCAAGTTTCCATCCTCTGTCTTGCCATGGGGGTGACCTTCGGCCTGGGGACCCTGGTGCTGCTTTTCTACAACGGGGTGATCCTGGGGGCCGTCGTCTTCGACTACCTGCGGGCGGGGGAGGGGGCCTTTCTGGCCGGATGGCTCCTTCCTCACGGGTCGGTGGAGATCCCTGCGGTGCTGCTGGCCGGGCAGGCCGGACTGGTCCTGGCCGGAGCCATGATCGGCCGGGGGGAGGGGATCGCCCTGCGGGGGCGGCTGCGCCGGATCGGCCCCGACCTGGTCACCCTGATCGGAGGCGCGGCCCTGCTCCTGATCTGGGCCGGGTTCGTGGAATCCTTCATCTCCCAGCACCACCAGCCCGTTCTTCCCTACGGCCTCAAGATCGGCTTTGGGGCCGGGCAGCTCCTCTTGCTCGCCCTCTTCCTCGCCCGCGCAGGAAGGGGCGGAGAGATCCCAGAGGAGGTCTCCCGTGGCCGGTGAACGGAGCGCCTCCCTGACCCTGCGCACACCCGAGGGGGTCGCCTTCTCCCTGCGCCTCGCCGGCCCGGTCAGCCGCTTTCTGGCCTGGCTGGTCGATATCGCCTGCATCGGGGCGGCCCTGCAGCTGCTTCGGGTGGTCGTCTCCCTTTCGACCGCGGTGAGCCTCGACTTCGGCATGGCCGTCAACCTGCTGCTCGACTTTCTGGTCTCCATCGGATATGCCATCCTCCTCGAATGGTTCTGGAGGGGGCAGACCCTGGGCAAGCGCCTCCTGGGGCTTCGGGTGATGGACGTGCAGGGACTTCGCCTGCAGTTCTCCCAGGTGGTGATCCGCAACCTGCTGCGGGCCGTCGACAGCCTTCCCCTCTGCTATCTGGTCGGCGGCCTCGCCTGCCTGATCAGCCGCAGAGCCCAGCGCCTGGGGGATTTCGCCGCCAACACCCTGGTCATCCGCCACCGGGCACCCCTGCAGCCCAACCTGGAGCGGGCCCTCTCCGACAAGTTCAACTCCCTGCGGGAGAATCCGGTGCTCGCCTCCCGGCTGCGCCAGAAGGTCCCGGCCGAAGCGGCCTACC
The DNA here is from genome assembly GCA_041598955.1 of Desulfuromonadales bacterium. Taxonomy (GTDB): domain Bacteria; phylum Desulfobacterota; class Desulfuromonadia; order Desulfuromonadales; family JBFHXN01; genus JBFHXN01. The sequence goes on from JBFHXN010000517.1 coordinate 1,956, forward strand.
TGGCCCTGCGGGCCCTCTCCCGGCGCGACGAGCTCGATCCGGGGGCGCGGGTGGAGCTATTCCGGGAGCTGGCCGGCTATTTCCGGGGCCTGGTGCGCTTTCCCGCCGAAGCCCTCGAGGGGGTGACCGATGAGCGCTTCGTGCAGAACGTGGTCGACGTGGTCTTCCGGCCCAGACCCGATCCGCTGGAGCCGGTGGCCTTTGTCCCCGTGGCCGGGGAGGCATGACAACTTCAGATTGATGACAAACCGATGTTTTTCCGGGCTGCTAAAAAACCTTCAGAGGCAAGGCGCCCGCAGATCGAGGAGTGAGGCGTAGCGGGAGCGACGTCGCAGCGACGAGATTAAGGGGAACGCAGCAGATGGGGGTTTTTCAGCAGCCTGACAAC
>JBFHXN010000518.1:0-2337 GCA_041598955.1 Desulfuromonadales bacterium
CCTCCGCCACGGGTCCCGTCGCGACGGCTCCCAGTTCGAAATAGCCCTCGGGGAGGGGAACTCGGACCAGGACGGGATCCGAGGTGAAGAGTTCGGGATCGCCGTGGAGGAGACGCCCCTTGTCGTCCCTCAGGGCCAGAAGGAAGCCTCCCCGGTCGGCATCGGGGAGGGCTTCGGCCAGGATGCCCGGCAGGTCGAGGGCGACGGTGGCGAGGCCCCAGAAACGCCCGTCGACATGGATGGGAAGGCGGCCCACGAGACCCGTCCCTCCCTGGCGCAGCTCGTAGGGGCCGCTCAGGGTCATCCTCCCGGTGGCAACGGCCCGGGCGACGGCCTCCCGGACCTCGGGGCGGGGGTCCCGCAGCAGGTCGTGCCCCGTCACAGCTTCGTTCCCCTCCAGGGGATAGACGTGGCGCTGGACTCCGCCGGGGGCGAGGGTCAGGTTGCGGACCCCGGTGTCTCCCTGGGTCAGCCCCTGGGCGAAAAGGCGGAATTCGAGGGCGAAGAGCTCCTCGGTTTCATCTTGCTCGGCCAGGACGAAGGCCCTCAGTCCCTCGGGCAGGCCGAAACGGCGGTTGAGGGCCTGCTCCAGGGCCTTGCCGTGTGAGGAGAGCTGGTTCGTGAGCCGTTCCGCGAGATCCATTTCGAGGCGGGCCCCGTACCATTGCCCCACTCCCAGAAGGAAAAGCAGGCTCAGGGCCAGGGTCAGGCCGGCGGCGGCCAGGGCCCGGGACCGGGGGGGGACGGCCCCGGAAGGGCGGTCCGTTTCGGAGGGTGGGTGCGGAGTCGACGAGGGGGGCAAAGGTCTCTATCCTTTGGAAGGCTCGGTCGTTGGGCCGGATCGGCCGTGCGGCTGTGAAATATTAGCAAGAAACGGGCCCGAAGTCAGTTGCGGTGAAAAAAGATGGGGGCACCCTGCCCGGGTGCCCCCATCGGCTTGTTGACAAACTGATTTTGTCTCTATCACCGTTCCGGTCTGGGTCAGAACCAGCCCCGGACCGTTTTCTGAAGGATCTTCTCGATCCCCTTGCGGTGAAGTTCGTCGGTGGGGGCCGCTTCGACGCCGGCCTTTCCCTTCACCCGGGCCCAGAAGTCCGGGTCGGCTCCGTGGCAGGCCTCACAGGTTCCCGCCCGCAGAATCCTCTGCTGCTCTTCGCGGTTGAAGGGGCGGGCCCCCTCGTGGGCCGTCTCCTGAAGCTGCCGCCCCTGCTCGTCGACGATCCTCTCGGGCTCGAAGTCGAGATCGACGCCGTTCTTCCGGCTGATGTAGAAGCCGCTGCCGAGGCCGATCGCCTTGGTGCTCAGGTGGCAGTCGGCGCAGCTGCGGGCCGATTTGGTGACGGTGTGGGGCTGCACCGGGTTGGTGCCGAAGCCGCTGGTGCCGTCGACGGTGGTGAAAACCTTGTTGAGCACCAGGTTCTTTTCGCCGTCCATCTGGGTGAAGACCACTTGGCAGCCCGGGATGAAGGTACTCACCTTCCCTTCCGAGTTCCACCCGATCACCGGGGTCTCCCACCGCAGGTAGGAGCGGGACTCATCCCAGTCGAAGGCCTTCTTCTCCCGGTTGTCCTTGTGGCTCGTCAGGCTGGGGTCGCCGCCGGGCTTCCCCGAGAGCCAGTCGCCCGAGGCCTTGGAGACGTCCTGCTTGGCGTGGCAGCCGTAGCACTGGGGCGCCCACTTGGCGTGGCAGGCGTAGCACTCCATGCTCTCCATGTGCCGGGGGATGGCCACCATGGCGGCATGCCCCTCGGAGGAGTATTTCGCCTCCTTGATCTGCGGCACCACATGCTCCTTGCCCGTCAGCTTGGCGGTCAGGACGAAGGCCTCTCCCTTTTTCTTCACGTTGGGCAGGGGGTTCCCCCAGGAGGTCTTCAGGGAGGTGACGGCCTTCAGCGTGCCGTGGCAGTCCTCGCACTCGATTTCCACGGCCTCTTCCTTCTTCGAGTAGATGTTGCCGTCGCCGTGGATGTCCTGCTTGGTGTGACAGTCGATGCAGGTGAGCCCCTTGTCGTAGTGGATGTCGGCGGTGAGGTGGTTGTAGTGCTTCCCGTGGAGCTGACCCTGCTTCCCTCCCTTGGCCGTGTAGGGGGTGCCGTAGCCGTCGCTCTCCATGGTGCCGATGTAGCTCACCCCGGTGCGGGCGCCGCGGTTGTGGCAGTGGATGCACTGATACTCGGGGATCTTGCTGGTGATGCGGTGGAACATGGGACGGTCCTTCTTGCTCTTGTCGATGGCCTTGTCATTCCCTTCGTAGAGCCCTGCGTCCGAGTAGATCACGTGGCAGGCGGCGCAGCCGCTCGCCCGGTAGTCGCCGTCGCGCTGGTGGCCGTCGCTCCA
>JBFHXN010000519.1:0-2328 GCA_041598955.1 Desulfuromonadales bacterium
CTTCGAGAGGGTCCCCATGGTAGGAGATGCCCCGTAGGCTGTCAAGATAAGGACCTTATTTTCCAGCACATTCTGCCAAAAGGCGGCGGTACATGACGCCGGGCGGCGCCGGACGACCGAACCAGAGGGCGAAGGCCGCCTCTCCCTGCCCGGCCAGCATCCCCAGTCCCGAGGCGGATCGAAGTCCATGCTCCCGTACGGCCCGCACCATCGGGGTCCCCGAAGAGCTGTAGACCATGTCGTAGAAAGAGGCCCCGGCGGGCAAGGCGCCCCAGGGGAAATCGGCCGGGACCTCCCCTTTGAGACCGAGAGAGGTGGCGTTCACCACCAGGTCGACCGATGGGGCCTGAGAAGTCAAACTTTCAGGGTCCATCCCACAGTGTGCAAACTTCGTGCCCGGGAAACCTCCCCCCAACTCCCCGACAAGAGCCTCCGCCCGCGCCGGGGTGCGGTTGGCCACGGCGACGAAGGCCGCACCCGCCCGGCAGAGGGCCACCAGGGCGGCCCGGGCGGCCCCTCCCGCCCCCAGAAGAAGGATGCGACGGCCGGCGGGCACAAAATCGAGGTCTTCGGCCAGGGCGCCCAAAAAACCGGTGGCGTCGGTATTGAAGCCGACCAGGCGCCCGTCGCGGTTCACCACGGTGTTGACCGCCCCGATCAGGCGGGCATCAGGGTCGACCTCGTCGAGAAGGGGAAGAACCGCCTCCTTGTGGGGGATGGTGACGTTGACCCCGACCAGCCCCAGGGCCCGCACCGCGGCCACCGCCGCTGGGAGCTCCTTCGCCTCGACCCGGAAGGGGACGTAGACGGCGTCGATCCCGGCTTGAACCAGGGCTTCGTTCTGCATGAGCGGTGAGAGGGAATGGCCGATCGGATCCCCGAAGATGCCGAGCACCCGCGTGGCGGCGCTCACCCTGGTACCCCTGATCATCCTGTCTCTCCCCCCGCAGGTTCGCACTCCCCCAGGTACTCGCGGTATTCCACGAGGCGAGCGGCCGCCAGAAGGGGCCTTGCCCGCTCCACATCGGCCGCAATGGCCGCCTTGAGCGCGGTCGGACCGTCAAAACGCCGCTCATCCCGCAGCCTCTCCAGGAAATAGACCCGCAGCCGCTCGCCGTAGAGGTCTCCGGCGAAATCGAGCAGGTGCACCTCAACACCGGTCTCCCTCCCGTCGAAGGTGGGATTGCTGCCGATGTTCGCCACCCCGTCCAGCAGAGTCTCCCCCCGCCGGACCTTCACCGCGTAGACTCCGGCCCGGGGGAGAAGATCCTTGTCGGGTACCAGGTTGGCGGTCGGAAAACCGAGCCCCTTCCCCCTCTTGGCGCCGTGGACCACGACCCCTTCCAGGGAATAATGGCGCCCCAGGGAGCGGACCACCTCCCGAACCTCTCCCGCCTCGACCTGCTGGCGGATCCCCGTGGAGCTGTAGACCTCCCCACCCTGCCGTATGGGCCCCAGCACCTCGACCTCGAACCCGAGCTCCCGGCCCCGGGCGCGGAGAAAGTCGACGTTCCCTTCCCGCCCCCGGCCGAAGGCATAGTCGTAACCGACCACCAGGCGGCGCAGGCCGATCCTGTCGACCAGAACCTCCTTCACGAAGCTTCCCGCCGGCAGGGCCGCGAACTCCCGGGTGAAGGGGGCGGCGACCAGCACGTCGATACAGGAGGCCTCGATCAGCCGCTCCTTCTCCTCGGTGGTGTTGATCAGCCGGGGGGCCTTCTCCGGGGCCAGGACCTTGAGGGGATGGGGGACGAAGGTGAAGACCACGGAGGTCCCTCCGATCCGGCGGGCGCTGGCGACGACCCGGCGGAAAATTTCCCGGTGGCCGAGGTGAATGCCGTCAAAGTTGCCGATGGTCATCACCGCTCCGGGGAGGGGCCGGGAGATCTGCTGGAGATCCCTGATGATCCTCATCGACTCTTCTTTCGCCCCCCTCGGGGGGAACGGGTGCGGCGGCGAGCCGGCGCCGAAGGCTCCCCGGCCAGGGCAAAGTCAATTTCCCGTCGCTCGGTGCTGACATTTTTGACACGGACCCGGATCGGGTCGCCGATCTGGAAGACCCTGCGCCGGCTCTCCCCCACCAGCCGATGCCTCTCCTCCTCGAAGTGGTAGAAGTCGTCTTCCAGGCTGGAGATGTGGACCAGCCCCTCGACGAAAAATTCAGCCAGTTCGACGAAAAAGCCGAAAGCCTGCACCCCCGAGACGAACCCGGGAAACTCCTCCCCGACCCGGTCTGCCATGAACTGGCATTTTTTCAGGTCGATCACCTGCCGCTCGGCCTCCATGGCCCGCCGCTCCAGGGCCGAGGTCTGCTCCCCGATCCCAGGA
>JBFHXN010000520.1:0-2326 GCA_041598955.1 Desulfuromonadales bacterium
CGCCAAACGTCCACCTCCCTCCGGCTGCGGCGAAGGGGGAAGATGGAAACCCTTGCCAGACCCCCGACAAAAAAGCCCCGCCTCTTCGGCGGGGCTTCCATTCATCGGTCCGGCTCTCTCTCTTTACTCCACCGTCACGCTCTTGGCCAGGTTGCGGGGCTGATCGACGTCGGTCCCCTTGTGCACCGCCACGTGGTAGGCCAGAAGCTGCATGGGGATGGAGGTGAGGATGGGGAGCAGGTCGTCCTCGATCTCGGGGATGGTGAGCAGGGCGTCGACCTTGTCGGAGAGCTCCGCCCCGTCGCCGGTTGTGACGGCGATCACCCGCCCCCCCCGGGCGCGGACCTCCTCCATGTTGGAGACGACCTTCTCGTAGGTCTCGTTGCGGGGGGCGATCATCACCACGGGGAGCTCCTCGTCGATGAGGGCGATGGGGCCGTGCTTCATCTCCCCGGCCGGGTACCCCTCGGCGTGGATGTAGGAGATTTCCTTCAACTTGAGGGCCCCTTCGAGGGCGATGGGATACTGGTTGCCCCGGCCGAGGTAGAGAAAATCCCGGGCCCCCATGAAGGTGCGGGCGATCTCCTCGATCCGCTCGTCGAGTTGGAGCACCTCCTCGATTTTCCGGGGAAGGGTGACCAGGGCGTCGAGGCAGCGGCGGCAGGCCTCGGCCGAGAGGGTGCCGCGCACCCGCCCGAGGCGCAGGGCGAAGAGGACCAGGGCGACCAGCTGGGTGGTGAAGGCCTTGGTGGAGGCGACCCCGATCTCGGGGCCGGCGTGGGTGTAGACCACCCCGTCGCTCTCCCGGGCGATGGAGGATTCGACCACGTTGCAGATGGCCACCACCTTGCCCATCTTGCCTCGGGCCTCCCGCAGGGCCGCCAGGGTGTCGGCGGTCTCGCCGCTCTGGCTGATGAGCAGGGTCAGGGTGGCGGGGGTGACCAGGGGATTGCGGTAGCGGAACTCGCTGGCGATGTCGACCTCGACGGGGACCCGGGCGAGTTTCTCGATGAGGAACTTGCCGACCAGGCCGGCGTGCCAGGAGGTGCCGCAGGCCACCACGTAGAGCTTTTCCATGCGCCGCAGGGCGTCGTCGTCGAGGGACATCCCCTCGAGGTAGACATCCCCCGACTCCTCGAGCACCCGCCCCGCCAGGGTGTCGGCGATGGCCCGGGGCTGCTCGTAGATCTCCTTGAGCATGAAGTGGCGGTACCCCCCCTTCTCGGCCATCAGGGGGCTCCAGGTGATGGTCTTGGGGGTTTTGACCAGGGGGTTGTCCACCAGATCGGTGACCTGCATCCCCTCCTCGGTGAAGACCACCATCTCGCCGTCGTCGAGGAACACCATCTCCCGGGTATGGGAGAGCATGGCGGGGATGTCGGAGGCGACGAAGAACTCGCCGTTTCCCTGGCCGGCGACCAGGGGGGAGCCGAGCTTGGCGGCGATGAGCTTGCCCGGCTCCTGCTCGCAGAGGATGGCCACGGCGTAGGCGCCCCGCACCTCGGAGAGGGCCTTGCGGACGGCGGCCTCGAAATCCCCCAGGGCCTTGTAGTGCTCCTCGATGAGGTGGGCGATGATCTCCGTGTCGGTCTCGGAGCGGAAGGTGTGTCCCAGGCCCCTCAGGCGCTCCTTGAGGGGGAGGTAGTTCTCGATGATGCCGTTGTGGACGACGACGATGCCGCCGGCGTAGTGGGGGTGGGCGTTGGTCTCCGAGGGGCGGCCGTGGGTGGCCCAGCGGGTATGGCCGATGCCGCGGTTCCCCGTAAGGGGGCGCTCCTGGAGGACCTTCTCGAGGTTGACCAGCTTGCCCTGGGCGCGGCGGATCTCGATGCGCCCCTGGTCGAGGGTGGCGATCCCCGCCGAGTCATACCCGCGGTATTCGAGGCGGCGCAGGCCGTCGAGGATGATGGGGGTGGCCTGCTGCTGACCGATGTATCCTACGATTCCGCACATAAGTAACCTCTGTGACTGGTTGCTGGTAATGGGAGTTTGGTGTGATCTGGCAGCTTCGGTCCGACCTGTCCGACCGGTCTGACGGGTCGGATCCGCCTGATCTGGCGGACAGATTTAATATCGGATCACGTATTGCCAGCTATCGTTTCTTGCGCTTGCGATCCGCCCACCCCTCGATCACCTTCTGCTCGGCCCGGGAGAGGGCGAGGGCGCCGGGCGGGACATCCTTGGTGATGGTGGAGCCGGCGCCGATGAGGCTGCCACGGCCGATGCGCACCGGGGCAACGAACTGGGTATCCGAACCGACAAAGACGTCGTCTTCGATGACGGTCCGGTGCTTGTTGACGCCGTCGTAGTTGCAGGTAATGGTGCC
>JBFHXN010000521.1:0-2310 GCA_041598955.1 Desulfuromonadales bacterium
GACATGGCAGCGCTCGATGTCGAAGGCGCCGCGGCGGGAGGACCCGAGGGGCCAGCGCAGCCGCAGGGGCTCTCCCCCCGGCGGGAGCAGGACCCGCTCCTCGGCCCGGGAGGACTCCAGGCCGGCGGGGAGCCCCAGCCCGACCCGCAGGGGAAGGGAGCGCCCCCTGCCATCCCGGAGGGAGAACTCCAGATGCCCTTCCCTCCCCCGGGAGAGGCTCACCTTGTCGGGAAACTCCCCCCCGACCCCCCGATCCCCTCCCGCCGAGAGGAGGGCGTCGAGCAGGGCGACCGAGAGGAAGAGCGCGGCCAGCCCCGCCAGGGGGAAAAGGAGGGTGGGCGCCGCCGCCGGCGCCAGGGAGAGGGGAAGGAGGGTGAGCCCCGCCCCCCAGAGAAGTCTGCCCCGGGGAACGATCATCGCGGCACCGGGATCTCCCGGAGGATCGACTCGACCACCTCGGCCACGGTGAGCCCCTCGATCTCGTATTCGGGCCGCAGGATGAGGCGGTGTTCGAGCACCGGCAGGGCGAGGGCCTTGATGTCGTCGGGGGTGACGAAGTCCTTCCCTCCCACGACGGCATAGGCCCGCGCGGCGAGAAGCAGGGCCTGGGTTGCCCGGGGTCCGCCCCCCACCAGCACGCTGTGGTGGGCGCGGGTGGCCCGCACCACGTCGAGGGCGTAGCCGACCAGCTCCTCCCTGATCAGGACCCCCTGAAGGCTGCTTCGCAGCAAATCGAACTCCTCGGGGTCGACCACCTGGCTCACCCCCCCCGCGGCGAGCAGGGCCTCGGGGGCCTCGGGGCCGAGAGTGCGCCGGGCCAGATCGAGCTCCTCCTCCCTGTCGGGCCCCGCCATGGTGATCTTCACCATGAAGCGGTCCTTCTGGGCCTCGGGAAGGGGGTAGGTCCCTTCGAACTCGATGGGGTTCTGGGTGGCGAAGACGGTGAAGTTGCCGGGGAGGGCATAGGTGCGCCGGTCGATGCTCACCATGCGCTCCTGCATGGCCTGGAGCAGGGCCGACTGGGTCTTGGCCGGAGCCCGGTTGATCTCGTCGGCGAGCAGAAAGCTGGTGAAGACCGGTCCCTTGACCAGGTTGAATTCGCTCGTCTTGAGGTTGAAGATGTGGGTTCCGGTGATGTCGGCGGGCATCAGGTCGGGGGTGAACTGGATGCGGGAGAAGGGCCCTCCCAGCACCCGGGAGAGGGTGCGCACCAGCAGGGTCTTGCCGACCCCCGGCACCCCCTCGATGAGGGCGTGGTGACCGCTGAAGATGGCCACCAGGGCCAGGTCGATCACCCCCTCCTGGCCGATGATGACCTTGGCCACCTCGCTCCTGGACGCCTCGAGAACCTCCCTGAGGCGCGTCGTGTTCCCGTTCATCGCAGCTTCCTCTCCGCAAGAATGTTAACGATCTGTCTGAATTCGGCCTCCGGATCCCTCTCCCGGGCCGGCCGTTTCGCGGCCTCCGCCAGAAGCTCCTCCACCCGCTCGGCCCTCTCCCGGTTCCCCTCCCGCTCGAGCTCGCGGCCGAAGCTGCGCCGCCATTCCCGGAAGGCGACCTCCGGCAGCTCCCTCGCGGGGATGTTGCGCCGCAGCAGGTTGACGAGGCCGGTGAAGTGATCCTTGCCCAGGGCTGCCGCCTCCGCCGCCGGATCGGGCTCGGGAGCCGGGGGGACCAGGGGGACGGCGTTCTTCCAGGCCACCAGCAGGGCGAGGAGCCCCAGCACCGCGAGCAGGCCGTGGAGCCGGTACTGGCGGACGAGCCCCATCAGGCCTGGGCTCGAGGTCACCCCGAGGTGGGCCTCGCCGAAGACCACCCGCCGGTTCTCCCCCACCAGCCAGGCGAGCAGCCCCGGATGACGCTCCTGGCGCAGGGCCTCGTTGCTGAGGGGAAAGGCGTCGGCCAGAAGCACCAGGCTCCCCTTGCCGAAGGGGCGCTCGATCAGCACGGGGCGCCCCCCGGCCAGATGGGCCACGCGCCAGGGGGGAGCGGGGGCCTCGAAATAGAGGGCGGTGTGGACGCTCAGGGGTCCCGTCAGAGCAAAGGGGGCCTCCACGACGGCTCCCGGAGGACCTTCGAGGGGCCCCCCTTTCTGCGTAAGGTACGCCGGGGTCAGACCCCAGCGCCCTGCCGGGGAAGGCTTCTCATCAGGTTCCTCCGACTGGTCCGACTGGTCCGACTGGTCCGACTGGTCCGACTGGTCCGACTGGTCCGACTCGGCCGACTCGGCCGGCTCGTCGCAGGAGCCCTCCTTGCGATATCCCTCCGGGGCGAAGGCCAGAACCACCCTCCCCCCCCCTTCGGCCAGGC
>JBFHXN010000522.1:0-2303 GCA_041598955.1 Desulfuromonadales bacterium
ACAGCCTCCTCTTCTATTTTACTCCCCCCTGGTGAGAGCCGGCAAAAACATGGTCCAGGGGAAGGGACTGGAGAAGGTTGCGGAAATTTCTTTCTGCGCATCCATGGTCACCGTACAGACCCCATCCCCGGCGCAGCCGCCGCCTGACCAGCCGATGAATGTGCCGCCGGAGGCGGGAGTGGCGGTGAGGGCAACCTCGGTGCCGAAGTCATACTCGGCACTGCAGTCGGCGCCGCAGGTAATGGCTTCCGGGATGCTGGTGACTGTTCCCTTGCCGGTCTTGCTTATCGAAAGAGAGTAAGTGTTGAGGGTGAAGGTCGCAATCACGGAACAGTCCGCGGTGATGGGACTGGTGGTGTAGATGCTGCCATCAAGCGTGCCGCCGCAGGTGCCGCCGACTTCTGCCGTGTGTTCGCTCTCGGGGGTGATGGTAAAGGTTGTGGTGCTGCCCTGGGTGACGACCTGCGGCACGCTTGGCGATATGGTTCCGCTGCCGACTGTACTGGGAGTGACGAAAAATTCCGGCGTCGCTGACGGCGTCACGCTGTTGGAGGCGGCCGATTCATCGCTCCAGCCGGCCGGGTTATGGGCGGCGACGGTGCAGGTGTAGGCCGAGCCGTTGGTCAGCCCGCTGACGGTGATCGGCGATCCGGCCCCGGTGGCGGTGATACCGCCGGTGCAGGTGGCGCGGTAGGAGTCGATGGTTGCCCCGCCGTTACTGGCCGGGGGGGTGAAGGCGACGACGGCGCTGCTGTCGCCGGCCGCGGCGGTGGCATTGCCAGGGGCGCCGGGAGCGACAGCGTTGACCGTGAAGGACTGGCTTACGGTCGGGGCGGCGGCGTAGCTGCCGTCACCGGCCTGGTCGGCATCGATGGCACAGGTGCCGGCGGTGATAAAGGTCAGAGTACCGCCGGCGGTAACGGTACAGACAGCGGTGGTAGAGGTAAAGGTCACGGCGAGGCCGGAGCTGGCCGTGGCGGAGAGCGTCGGGCTGGTGCCGAAGTTCTGCGGGCCGGGGTTGGCAAAGTCGATGCTCTGGTTCCCCTTGGGCGTCGCGCTGTTGGAGGCGACCGATTCATCGCCCCAGCCGGCCGGGTTATGGGCGGCGACGGTGCAGGTGTAGGCCGAGCCGTTGCTCAGCCCGCTGACGGTGATCGGCGATCCGGCCCCGGTGGCGGAAAAGCCGCCGGTGCAGGTGGCGCGGTAGAGGTCGATGGCCGCGCCGCCGTCATCGGACGGGGCCGTGAAGGTAACGCTCACACTGCTGTCTGCCGGCGTGGCGGTGCCGATCGTGGGAGCCCAGGGGAGGGCCGCCGGGGCGACCGTCACCGAAACCCCCGTCTGCGGAAGACGCTGGTAGAGCTGCACGCCGAAGGAGGGGGGGCGGTTGGCTTGCTGGTCGACACCAGGCGGTGCCCCCATAATATAATTTTCATGATTATAGTCAGTCGGAGATATGTACTCATCTCCAGTCGAACCACTCTTAGTTTGGGGACCTTCCTTTCCGTTGCCGATCACGACGGTCGCTGCAGGATTCATGAGGCTGTTGATCAGCAATGGGTGGGTATGGAGCCCGTCCCCTTCTCCCCCGGCCGTTCCATTCAGCCGCAGGTAACGGTCGTCCGCCGCCGCATAGGGTTGCCAGCCCAGCGGCGGCGCCTGGTCGGCAAAGACCAGCAGCGGCGCCGCGTCGGCGGCGAATCCATCGGACAGACGGCCGGGGACCAAATCCAGATAACGCGGCAGCGAGGAGGCAGGCGGCGTCGTGATTTCAATATCGTGAGTGTGGTATCCAATCACGGTAGTCAAACCACCAGCTTCACAGGATACTACATAACCTCCTGCTGAGTATGCAGTTTGTCCCGCAGCATGGTGGGTATGGGTATCTTGGCCGCCGACGCCGCCATAGCTGCCCGCGCTGCCGCGCCAGAACCGCCCGTACTGAGCCGTCTCTCCAGCAACCCCGCCTGGCAGCGTTGCGAAGAGACCCAGCATGTTCGCCCGGATGTCCAGTTTTCCCTTGCCGCAGAACGGTACATCGACATAGGGGGGGAGTCCCTCGTCGGCGACCATCGAGTCTGTCGGCAGTTGAACAGCATGTTCATGTAGGTCCAATACTAATATATGGTGGTGGTATAAATCCGGCGCGCAATACAACGAGTCACCGTATGAAGTCGAAACGTCGATCTGGTGGCTGTGGCCGCCGGCCTGAGTGGCGCCCCAGGAAGCGGCGCCGGGGAGCGGGAAGTAGCCGGCCATGGCGCTTTGCAGGGTCCAGTCGGCCGGGCAGTTGTCGGCGCCGT
>JBFHXN010000523.1:0-2299 GCA_041598955.1 Desulfuromonadales bacterium
CCGCGTCCGGCCCCCCCGGTCCGGAATCCGCACATCAAGGAGACGTCATGGCTGCGCCCAGCGAAGAATTCATTCCCAAGTGGATCGCATGGGAAACCACCCAGCGTTGCAACCTCAACTGCGTCCACTGCCGCTGTTCCTCCGACATGACCTCCTCCGAGGGGGATTTCACGACCGGGGAAGCGAAGAAGCTCATCGACGACATCTGTACGGTCAGCAAGCCGGTCATGGTCCTCTCCGGAGGGGAGCCGCTTCTGCGCGGGGACATCTTCGAGATCGCCCGCTACGGCACGGCCAAGGGGCTGCGCATGTGCATGGCCACCAACGGCACCCTGATCACGGACGAGGTCTGCGCGCAGATGCGGGAGGCCGACATCAAGATGGTCTCCCTGTCGCTGGACGGCTCCACGGCCGCCATCCACGACGATTTCCGCAGCTGTCCCGGCGCCTTCGAGGGGGTCATCCGGGGGGCGGAGACCCTCAAGCGCAACGGCATCAAGTTCCTCATCAACTCCTCCTTCACCAAGCGCAACCAGCAGGACATCGGCGCCACCTTCCATCTGGCCAAGAGCCTGGGGGCCACCGCCTGGTACATGTTCATGATCGTCCCCACCGGCCGCGGCGAGGAGATCATGAACGAGCTGATCACCAAGGAGGACTACGAGGAGATCCTCAAGTGGCACTACGCGCAGGAGAAGGAGGAGGACGATATCCTCATGCGCCCCACCTGCGCTCCTCACTACTACCGGATCGTGCCCCAGATGGCCAAGGCGGAAGGGGTGAGCTTCGAGCGCCGCTCCCTGACCTTCTCCACCGGCGGCGGCAAGGGATGCATCGCCGCCCAGACCATCTGTCTCATCGACTGTTTCGGGAACCTCAAGCCCTGCTCCTACTTCCACTCCTCGGTGGGGAACGTCAAGCAGATCCCCTTCAAGGACCTCTGGTACAACTCAAGGGTCTTCAACGACCTGCGGGACGCCAAGAAGTACAAGGGGAAGTGCGGCGAGTGCGAGTTCGTCAACGTCTGCGGCGGCTGCCGCGCCCGGGCCGATGCGGTCTACGGAGACTACATGGAGGAGGAGCCCTTCTGCAGCTATATCCCCAGCCGCACCCGCAAGCGGATGGAGAAGGAAGCGGCGGAAAACGCGCCGAAATAAACTGAACGTACTGTTTCACGCATAGCCGCGAGAAAGGCCCCGACAGGGGTTTTCTTTGCGGTCTTGGTGTCTTGAGCGAGCGTAGCGAGCGGGCGAGAGTCCGGTTTGCTGAATTTCCAAGGAGGATTTCGAATGCCCAAAGAATACAATTTCATCAAGGCCTGCTGGGGCCAGCCCGTCGATGTCACCCCCGTCTGGCTGATGCGCCAGGCCGGCCGCTACCTGCCCGACTACATGCGGGTGCGCAGCAAGTGCACCTTCCTCGAGCTCTGCAAGACCCCCGAGCTGGCCGCCGAGGTGACCATCCAGCCCATCGACATCCTCGGGGTCGACGCCGCCATCCTCTTCTCCGACATCCTCACCCCCGTCGAGCCAATGGGGATGAAGCTCGACTTCGTGCCGGGACCCGTTTTCGAGAATCCGGTGCGCACCAAAAAGGACATCGAGGCCCTTCGCATCCCCGTGATGGAAGAGGACGTCCCCTATGTGCTGGAGACGATCCGGATCCTGCGGCGGGAACTCGAGGGGCGCGTTCCCCTCATCGGTTTCGGCGGGGCTCCCTTCACCCTGGCCTGCTACATGGTGGAAGGGAAGGGGAGCAAGGATTTCGCCACCATCAAGAGGATGATGTACGCCGAGCCCCAGCTCTACGCGGCCCTGATGGAGAAGATCACCGAGATGAGCCGGCAGTACCTCAACGCCCAGATCGCCGCCGGGGCGCAGGCCATCCAGATCTTCGACACCTGGGGGGGGATCGTCTCCCCCGTCGACTACGAGCGCTACATCCTCCCCTATACCACCAAGCTGATCAAGGGGCTCAACCGCAAGGGGATCCCGGTCATCCATTTCGTCAAGGGGGCCGGCACCATGCTGGAGACCGTCAAAAAGGCCGACTCCGACGTGGTCGGCCTCGACTGGCATATCGGTCTCGGCCAGGCCCGCAACATCCTGGGGGAGAAGGTCGCGGTGCAGGGGAACCTCGACCCCACCGTTCTCTATGCTCCCAAGGCCCACATCGAGGCGGAGGTGAAACGGATCATCGGGGAGAACGCCGGACGGCCCGGGCACATCTTCAATCTCGGCCACGGCATCCTGCCGACGGTCCCCCCCGAAAACGCCATCCACATGGTCGAATGCGTCCA
>JBFHXN010000524.1:0-2297 GCA_041598955.1 Desulfuromonadales bacterium
CCCTCGAGGGGGGAGGGTCGGGGTGGGGGTGGCCCGGAGGAGGATCCCGACCCGGCGTCGGCAATGAGCCCTCTTCGCCACGTCCATTCACCCTCCCCCTCGCCCCCTCCCCTCAAGGGAGGGGGTAGATGAGGCCAGACCGGTCCCCGGCCGGCAGGAGCTTGACGTAAAGAAGCCCGCTCCCCTAAACTGGAGAAGTTTGGTCAACAAATCCTCCAGACCGGGACCCCTGCCGATGCCCCTGGCATCTTCCAAAGATTCCGCCGAAGCCGCCGGCCTCTGGCGACCCATGAGCCGCCCCGAGATCGACCTCTTCGTGCGCTCCCTCACGAGCGCCTACGAGGTGGTCGGAGTGAGGGAGGAGCGCGGGCGCCTCGGCCTCGGACGCATCGACGACCCTTCGGCCCTGCGCCTCGAATTTCCCCCCCACGTCCATTCCCCCAAGAAATTTCTCTTTCCCAACTGGGAGAAGCTCTTCCGCTTCCGCCTCGGCGGCCGGGTGCTTCTCGAAGCCGAGCGGGCCGCCATACCCAGGGTGATCTTCGGGATGCATCCCTGCGACCTGCATGCCGTGAGGGTGCTCGACGATTGCCTCTTCGAGGGGGAGGCCGACAGCGCCTATCGGGCCAAGCGGGAGGCGACGGTGCTGGTGGGGGTCGACTGCACCCCCGACGAGCACTGCTTCTGCACCAGCATGGGGACCGACCGGGTGGCCGAGGGCTTCGACCTTTTTCTCCACCGCCTCGACGGGGGATACCTGGTGCAGAGCGGCAGCCGGAGAGGGGATGAGCTTCTGCGCCGTCACGCCCCGGCGGTGGCGACCCGCCCCGCCGAGCCCCCCCTGCCGCTCCAGGTCAAGCAGCCCTCCCGCAGGCTCGAGTTCCCCGTGACCTCCCTCGCTCCGCTCCTCGAGAAGGTCTACGACCATCCCCTCTGGCAGGAGGTGGGGGAGCGCTGCCTCGGTTGCGGCGCCTGCACCCTGCTCTGCCCCTCCTGCTATTGCTTCAACGTGGAAGACCGCCTCGACATCGATCTCTCCGGCGGCGAGCGGGTGCGCACCTGGGATTCCTGCCAGTTCGACCAGTTCACCAAGGTGGCCAGCGGGGCCGATTTCCGGGCCAACCAGGCCGACCGGCAGCGCCACCGCTTCTACCGCAAGTACAAATATCTCTGGGAGAAGTACCGGCGCACCGCCTGTGTCGGCTGCGGCCGCTGCAGCCGCGAGTGCCTGGCCCGCATCGAGCCCCTCGCCGTGCTCAACGGCCTCTTCGAGGAGCGCCCCCTTCCGGCGCCCTCCCCCTCCCCGGGGGCCGAGTACCACCCCCAGCTCGCCGAAATCCTCGCCGTCGAGGAGCTGACCCCCGGAGAGAAGCTCTTCCGGTTGCGCCTCGGGGAGCCCCTCGCCTTCACCCCCGGGGCCTTCATGGAGGTCTCCGTCTTCGGCCTCGGAGAGGCCCCATTCACCATCGCCTCCCCGCCCGACGGCACGGACGAGATCGAGATCGTCGTGCGCTCCGCCGGCGCCCTGACCCAGGCTCTCCACCGCCTCAGGCCCGGGGAGGCCGTCGGGGTGCGCGGGCCCTTCGGGCGGGGCTTTCCCGTCGAGGAGTTTCTCGGCCGCGATCTGCTCCTGGTGGCTGGGGGGCTCGGCCTTATCACCCTGCGCTCCCTGCTCCTGACCCTTCTCTCCCGCCGGGACGAATTCGGACGGATCACCCTGCTCTACGGCGCCCGGGACCCGTCGGCCCTGCTTTTCCGGGATGAGCTCCTCGGCTGGCACCGCGGGGGGGAGATCGACTGCCGCTTCTCTCTGGCCGACCCGGGCGAGGAGTGGTCCGGGGCCAAGGGGGACATTACCCACCTCTTCCGCGACCTGGAGGTGACGCCGGAGCGCACCGTGGCCGCCATCTCCGGTCCGGCCGGCATGTACCGCTTCGTCCATCCCCTCCTCTTCCGGCTCGGCTTTTCCGAGGAACAGGTCTACCTCAACCTCGAGCGTCACATGAAGTGCGGCCTCGGCAAGTGCGGCAAGTGCCGCATCAACGACATCTGCGTCTGCGAATGCGGGCCGATCTTTCCCTACAGCCGGGTCAAGCACCTGCGGGAGGCGATCGAGCGATGAAGCCGCGCATCGGATTCTTCGACTTCACCGGCTGCGAGGGTTGCCAGCTCACGGTCCTCAACCTCGAGGGGGAGCTTCTCGATCTGCTCGAGCTGGTGGAGATCGTCGAATTCCGCGAGGTGATGAGCGGCGGGGCCGAAAGCCTCGATGTCGCCTTCGTCGAGGGGAGCATCAG
>JBFHXN010000525.1:0-2297 GCA_041598955.1 Desulfuromonadales bacterium
AGGCGGTCCCTGAAGAGGGCCCTGTTGGGAAGGCCCGTCAGGGTGTCGAAGTAGGCGAGCAGACGGGTCTCCCGCTCGGCCTGCTTGCGGGCGGTGACGTCGGTGAGGGTGACGGCCGTCCCGGTGAACCGGCCGGCGGCGTCCACGATCCGGGAGAAGCGGATCTCGAACTCCAGGGTCGCGCCCCCCATCTCGTAGCTCTTTTCGAAAATCGTTTCGAGGGCGCCGTTTTCGGCGAACTCCTCGATCTCCGCCGCCAGCCAGGCGAGGGCTCCCTCCTTGCGGGACCCTCGGGCGTAGGGGGCTCCGGGGGGGCGGGTCTCCCGGAAGAGCCGCGCGGCCGCGCGGTTGAGGCGGCCGATCTTCCCCTGGGGATCGAAGAGAAGGACCGGGGAGGTGAGACTTTCGAAGAGGGCCAGAAGCCCGTTTTTCTCTTCGGCCATGGAGCGGTTGGTCTTGCGCAGTTCGGCGAGCAGGGCCTCCTGGGAATGGTGGGCCCATTCGGCGACCACCGTGAGCTCCAGCCGGTCGAAGAAGCGGTTGACGAAGGCCCGCAACCAGTTCCGCTGTCGCCCCTCCGGGGCCTTTTCGGCCAGCAGGTCGAGGTACCCCTGCCGGATGTGTTTCATGAGGCCGAGAAACATCCCCGCCTCCACCCCCCGGGCACGGTGGGAGCGGACCTGCTCGAGGGTGAAGAGGGTCGCCCCTTCCGTCAGATCGTCCCGTCCGTCTCCGAGTTCGGGGATCCTCCGCAGCCGGGAGAAGGCCTCGCCGAGGTGGTCCGAAAGGCTCGCGACGGCCATCCGCCAGGGCTCCCGCAGGGTCGCCGTGAACCGTGAGTATCCGTTGCGCCGGGCGTAGGCGATGACCCTTTCGACCAGCCATCCTTCATGAGTTTCCAGCAGGCGACGGAGCATGGGGCCTTCGGTTCCGGGGAGTCTGGGTCAGAGGAGGAGGGAGGCGAAACATCCCTGTCGGCAGGTGAACTGCCCGTTATCATACGATTAATGAGAGGATTGTCCAGCCTTTTCTTAATGTGAAAGCCGGGATTGGGGCTCAGAAATAGTAACGCAGAAAGAGACCGCCGCTCTCCCCGGCCGAGCCGAACTCGCTGCGCGGAATCCGGAAGGGGGGCAGGGGGCTCTCCTCGGGCTTGCGCCCCCGGGTGAAGCTCCAGAAAAGCTCCAGGGTCAGTTCGTCGGAGAGGGAAAGTTCGACCAGGGGACGAAGGAGAAACGAGCCGTCGTCCAGGTTCCAGATCAGAAGGGTGCTGCCGGTCACCAGGGGATGAAATTCCCGGGAGGGTGCAAACAGCAGGTAGTGACGGCCAAGGAGGAAGGAGAGCCCTTCCCGGAAGGGGGCAGAGGCGGCGGCCCCGGGGTAGCCTTGGGGGTCGGAGACGCCGGCTCCGTTGTAGAGGTATTCGGTGACCAGGATCAGGTCGTTGGAGAAGCGGTACCACCCCTCCAGGGCCCCGACGGCGAAATCGTCGTGCAGATCCCCCCCGGGCTCTCCGACCTCCTTTCCCCGGTAGGCGGCGAGCTCCCCCTTGAGTCCCAGCCCCCCGAGGTCTCCGGCCAGGCCGAACCCGGCCATCTCCCGCTCTCTCATTTGGCCTCCGAGGCCCAGAATGTCGACCCCCGCCGCGTTGTGGGAGAGGGTGAGAAGGTAGGAGTCGTTCTCCCTTTCGTCTCCCAGGACGGCCACCCCCCCCACCTGCCCCCCCAGGCCGAAATAGCGCGTGGCCCGCAGGGCGTCGACGCCGGGGCGCACGTCGGTGTCGAGGGCGTCGGGGGGGAAGGGGGCGATGACGTCGAGGGGGGAGACGAGGAGGATGCGTCCGAAGCCGACGGCCTGCCGACCGACCTGCCAGTCGACCCCGGCCAGGCGTCCCGAGAGGTTCAGCCGGTCGATCTGCCCCTGAGTGGCGAATCGTTCCCCCCGCCGCCACTCCTTCTCCAGGTCGAGGCGCCGGTTGGGGGAATCGGAAGGGAGGGGGATGAAACCGGGCGGGTCGGTATAGAGGAGTAGCCCCTCGCCGGAGATCTCCAGCCCGATTCCCTCGGCCGGCTCCCCGGTGAGGTCGAGGCGCAGCCGGTTGGCGGAGAACTCCCCCGAGGGAAGCCCCAGTCGCGGCGGCGCCTGGCTATGAAGGCCGAGGGACTTGAGGTAGCCCCCCAGGCGCCACCCCTCCGCGGCGGCGGGTGGGGCGAGGAGAAGGACGGGAAGCAGGATCGCCGACAGAAAACGCCCCTTGCGGGTCACGGGCATCCCCCTGGAGCCGGCTGCCGGCCTGC
>JBFHXN010000526.1:0-2292 GCA_041598955.1 Desulfuromonadales bacterium
CCCAACTGCACCCTTTCCATCCCCGAGGTCAGCGCCGAATGGCTCGGGGCCTTGCTCTATTTCTTCGAAATCCAGACGGTGTTCGCCGGAGCCCTCTTCGACATCAACCCTCTCGACCAGCCGGGGGTGGAGGAGGGGAAGGAGTTCACCTACGCCCTCATGGGCCGGGCCGGCTTCGAGAAAAAGCTGAGGGAGTTCAACTCCCTCGCCCAGGGAGTGAATCGGCGCATCCTCTCCTAGTCCGGAGTCGGTTCTCCCTGGCGGCACACTCCCCTCCGTCCCGGGGATCGATGCGAATCGTCCCCCAGCCCTCCACCCATTCATGTGGAAAGCACCGCGTTCCTGGGCTTCCCCGTCGATTTCCCCCGGCTCTCCTTTCGGGAGGACACCTCTGGCCAATTCCTATGGAAAAGCGCCATTTTCTGCGGCCTTGACAGGTTCGGCGGCCATGGTTTAGAGTAACAATCTTATTGAGAAAATTCTTTCCCGGGGAAATATTTTGGCCGACAAGGAAAAACTGCTCGCAGCCGTCCAGAAACAGCTGGAAAAGGGCCAGATCCAGAAGGCGATCAAGGACCTGGAGACGGTCGTCCAGATCGACCCACGGGACGTGCGGCACCGCCAGAAGCTCGCCGACCTCTACAGCCGCGCCAAAATGAACACGGAGGCCTTCGCCGCTTACGAGGTGGTTGCCAAAAACTACTCGGACAACGGCTTCAACCTCAAGGCCATCGCCGTCTACAAACAGATGCAGAAAATCGACCCGTCGCAGCCGACCATCTATCTTCGGCTGGCCGAGCTCAACCAGAAGCAGGGGCTTGCAGGAAATGCCCTGGCCGAATATGACGCTCTGGTGGAGTTCTACGAGAAGGCCGGCAAGCACCTCGAGGCGGCCGGAATTCTGCAGAAGATGGCCGAGCTCGATCCCGAGAACCTGGGGCTCAAGATTCGCGCAGCCGAGGGGTATTGCCGCGGCGGCCTCAAAGAAAAGGGGCTTGCGGCCCTAAAGGAAACTTCGGCTGCCCTGAAGGCCAAGGGAGAATTCGAAAAGCTGCGCCGGGTCTACGAGATGTTCCAGCGCATCTTTCCCGACGACATCTTTCTTCAGGCAGGCCTTGGCCAGGCCCTTATTTTCAGCGGCGACGCCGAGCGGGGGCTTCCTCTGCTTCAGGGGCTTTTGAAGAAGGATCCCGACAACGCCGAGGTCCTCAGCAGCCTCGCCCAGGGATACCGCAGACTGAAGGATTTCGAGAATGAGCGGCTGACCTTGAAGCATCTGCTCAAGGTGGGTGCCGGGGATCTCGCCCAGCATCAGGGTTACGTGAGGGCCTGTCTGGACGCAGGGGGCGCGGAGCGGGCCCTGGAACACCTGGAACAGGTGCGTGAGCTCTTTCTGAAGGCCGATCAGGCCGCGGCACTCGTCGATTTCTACGAGCGTCTGCACACGAAGTTGCCCGGCAATCCGAAGGTGGTGCGTACCCTGCAGGGACTTTACGAGTCCACGGGCAAAGGGGATAAGCTCTTCGACCTGATGAACGCCGGACCTGAAGGGGACAGCGGCGACTTTTCCGCTGCGTCGGAGGTCCAAGAGGTTGAGGAACTCGAAGAACTCGAGGAACTCCCGGAGGTCGAGGAGTTTGAAGAGCTCGAGACCATCGAGGAGATGGAGCCCCTCGAGGAGTTGGAGGAGGCGCCGGCGGATTTTGCCCTTCCAGAGACCTTCGATGGGTTCGATGGGGCCGGCTCTCTGCCGGAAGACGATCTTGGGATGGAGGAATCGGGTGAATCCGGGCCCGAGCTTCTGGAGGAGGTCGAGCTCGGCATGCCTCTGGAGGAGGATGGCCTCGACCTGGAGATGGAGATCGACCTCGACCTCGACGAGGAGGATTCAGGGGGGGGCGAACTCGGTCTCTTTGTCGACGACGAGAGGGCGTCCGGGGAAAGACTGCCCGACCCCGGGGAAGAGGTTCTCTCCGAGTTGTCCCTGGGGGAGGAGGGGGTCCCGGTCGATCTGGAGGGGGCGGTTCCCGAATTTGGTTCCCAGGAACTCGATCTGGCTCCGGAGGAGGCCGACGAGTCTCCAGGCCTTGAAATCACTGCGGCGGAACCGGAACTGGACGATTCCTTTCTCGGAGGGTATGGCGAGGAGCTCGATCTTACCGACGGTCTGGCAGTCGAAGAGATATCTCCCCAGGGGAAGCTCTCCACCCCGGGGCCCCAGGTTGCCCCCTTGGATCTCGACCTGTCCGTCTCTGAAGACCCCGACAGGGAGCTCCTCCTAGACGAGGCGGC
>JBFHXN010000527.1:0-2273 GCA_041598955.1 Desulfuromonadales bacterium
CAGGCGCTCGGGAGAGAACCAGTAGCCGTTGTAGATCATGTCGGCGTAACGGGGCATGAGTCCGTCGCGCAGATGCATGACCTCGCGGTCCATGGTGATCGATTCGACGCCCCGGTGCGCCTCCTCGAGGATGGTGCCGCCGGGGGTCTCGTAGACGCCGCGGCTCTTCATGCCGACGTAGCGGTTCTCCAGCAGATCGACGCGGCCGATGCCGTGCTTGCCGCCGAGCTCGTTGAGCTTGGCCAGCAGCTTGGCCGGGGAGAGGCGCACGCCGTTGACGGCCACCGCGTCCCCCTTCTCGAACTCGACTTCCACGTACTCGGGCTGGTCGGGGGCGTCCTCGGGGCGCTTGGTGAGAACGTACATCTCCTCGGGGGCCTCGGCCCAGGGGTTCTCGAGGATCGCCCCCTCGAAGGAGATGTGGAGCAGGTTGCGGTCGGAGCTCCAGGGGAACTTCTTGCTGGTCGGCACGGGGATGCCGTGCTTTTTCGCGTACTCTTCGAGGGCCGTGCGGCTCTTGAGGTCCCACTCCCGCCAGGGGGCGATGACCTTGATGGCCGGGTCGAAGTGGTAGTAGGCGAGCTCGAAGCGGACCTGGTCGTTCCCCTTGCCCGTGGCGCCGTGGGAGACGGCGTCGGCCCCTTCTTTTTTCGCGATGTCCATCTGCGCCTTGGCGATCAGGGGGCGGGCGATGGAGGTGCCGAGGAAGTAGCGCCCCTCGTAGATGGCGTTGGCGCGGAACATGGGGAAGACGAAGTCCCGGGCGAACTCCTCCTTGAGGTCGAGGATGTGGCATTTGCTGGCGCCGGTCTTCTTCGCCTTCTCGGGGATGTGGTCGAGCTCCTCCCCCTGGCCGAGGTCGGCCGAGTAGGCGACGACCTCGCACTGGTACTCCTCGACCAGCCACTTGAGGATGATGGAGGTGTCGAGACCCCCGGAGTAGGCGAGAACGACCTTCTGGACGGAACCCTTCTTCGACATGAAATGTCTCCTTTAAGAGATGCTGGATAAAGATCAAGGTTGAAGGATGAAGGTCAAAGGTTGATCAAACCCTTTGACCTTTCTCCTTTTGCCTTTCACCTAGATTTTGACGACGTACGTTCCTGCCATCTTGTCATGGAGCCCCTGCTTCTGAGGGTGGAAGGCCACCATCAGGTAGCCGGCCATGAGCAGCACCGCCGAGAAGAACTTCCCGATCACCTCCCGCAGGAAGGCCCTCCCGAAGCCGACCGCCCCGCCGTCGGTGCGGATGACCTTCAGGCGCAGGGCCATCTTCCCGGGGGTCTGTCCGCCATAGCCGGTAAAGAAGACGAAGTAGGCGAGGGTGAAGACCATCCCGAAGAGGCTGATGGCCACCGCCACGGGCCCCTCGGCGACATTGTCCAGACTGGCGCCGGAGGCCAGGCCCGCCATCATGAGCAGCCCCCGGCACATCATCAGGGTCACACCGAGCAGGGCGTTGTCGAGGAGGTTGGCCGCCAGGCGGATCCAGAATCCCCCCTTGCGGGCCGATTCCGCCTCCCCGGGTGCGGCGGCCGTGAGGCCTTGAGCAGGGCCCTCTGAAGACTCCAGGGGCGCAGGCTCCTCCCTGGGGGGTGAAGAGGCCGCCGGTTCCTCCACGAAAAGGCCCTCCAGAGAGTCTTCGTCCGGTGCCGTCCCCTCGGCCTGGGCCCGGTCGAAGCTGAAGGTTTCCTGGCAGCGGGGGCAGGTCACCCGCTGGATGCGCCGGGGCATCCGGTCGGGGTCGAAATCCCGGGCAAAGCCGCAGTGGGGGCAGGTGATGGTCATGCGTCGGTCAGTCCTTGACGACGTAGGTGCCGGCGATCAGGTCGTGGAGGCCCCGCTTCTGGGGATGGAAGGCGACCATGAGGTAGCCGATCCCCAGGATGATGACGGAGAGCGCCTTGCCGACCACCTCCCTCAGGAAGGCCCAGCCGATGCCGACGCTCTGCCGCCCCGGCCGAACGACCCGGATGCCGCAGATCTTCTTGCCCAGGGTCTGGCCGCTGAAGGCTGTGAAGAGGACAAAATAGGCCATCTGGGCCAGGTTTAGAATGAGATTCCAGATGACCGCCTTGCCCGAGAGCATCTGGGCCTGCATCATCGCCTGCTGCACCTGGGGATCATCCAGGGAGACCGCCCCCTGCTGCAGGGACTGCATGGTGAAGAACATCTTCAGAAGGTCGCCTCCGACGGCGACCCAGAAGATCCCTCCCAGGACCACTCCGACGATGAGACCGTCGAGGAAGATGGCCGCCACGCGGATCCAGAAG
>JBFHXN010000528.1:0-2270 GCA_041598955.1 Desulfuromonadales bacterium
AGAGCCCCAGCCAGAGGACCAGCAGCGCCAGGGGGACGAGGACCAGGGCCTCGCGGGGCGTCAGGTCGGCCCAGGGCTCCTCCCCCCGTGGCTCCCCCCAGAGCACCCCCTGCACCAGGCGCAGCATATAGGCGGCGGCGAAGACCACCCCGCCCAGGGCCAGCCCCCCCCAGAGGGGCTCGACCCGGAAGGTGCCGAGGAGGATGAGGATCTCCCCGGTGAAGTTGTTGAGGCCCGGCAGGCCCAGGGAGGCGAGAGAAAAGAAGAGAAAGAGGGCGGAGAGTCGCGGCACCCGTTGCCAGAGCCCCCCCAGGGAAGCGATCTGTCGCGTGTTGGCGCGCTCGTCGATCATTCCGACCAGGGCAAAGAGGGCGCCGGTGGTGATGCCGTGGTTGACCATCTGCAGAATGCTCCCCTCCAGGGAGGTGACGTTCCAGGCGGCGATGCCCAGAATGACGAAGCCGAGGTGGGCCACGGAGGAATAGGCGACCAGGCGCTTGGCATCCTCCTGAACGTAGGCGATCCAGGCGGCGTAGAAGATGCCGACGAGGGCCAGGCCTGCCAGAAGGGGGAGGCTCTCCCGGGCCGCCTCGGGAAAGAGGGGGAATCCGAAGCGCAGCAGGCCGTAGACCCCGGTCTTGAGCAGCAGGCCGGCGAGGATCACCGAACCGGCCGTGGGAGCCTCCGTATGGGCGTCGGGAAGCCAGGTGTGAACCGGGACGAGGGGAACCTTGACGGCGAAGGCGAGAAGGAAGGCCCCGTAAAGCCACGGGGCGAGGCCACTCGGGACGGCGGTCTGCCGCAGGGCGGCGAGGGCGAAGGTGTAGTCCCCCGTCTGCTGGCCGTGCAGCAGGTAGAGGGCGAGGATCGCCAGAAGCATCAGCAGGCTGCCGGCCAGGGTGAAGAGAAAGAACTTCACCGCCGCGTAGATGCGCCGCTCGTGCCCCCAGACCCCGATGAGGAAGAACATCGGGATGAGCATGACCTCCCAGAAGAGATAGAAGAGGACGAGGTCGAGGGCGAGAAAGACCCCCATGATTCCCGCTTCCATGAGCAGCAGCAGGGCGAAGAAGAAGGGGGCGTGCCGATGCACCGAACCCCAGGAGACCAGGACGGCGACCACCAGCAGAAAGCCAGAGAGAAGCACCATCAGCAGGGAGATGCCGTCCATCCCCAGAGTGTAGCGGATGCCGAAGGACTCGATCCAGGGGCGATCCTCGAAGAGAAGCCACCCCGACCCGACCCGCAGGGCGAAGAACCGGCTCACCGCCAGGGCGAAGACGGTCAGGGTCGTCGCCAGGGCCGCCCAGCGGGGGGCGCCTTCCCACCGGGCAAGGCCGAGGCAGACCAGGGCCCCCGCCAGGGGGAGGGTGATGAGCAGGGACAGGATGGGAAGGGCTTCAAATGACGTCATGAAATTGCCTGAGCCTTTTTGGCGTCGGGGCGCCAAGGGTTAAAACTTTACCGCACCAGCACCAGCAGGAAATAGCCCAGGATCACCAGCAATCCCCAGGCGAAGGCCGCCAGGTAGCTCGAGACCTTTCCGGTGGCCAGGCGGCGAAGATATTCCCCCCCCTGCCGGCAGGCCCGGGCGCTCCCCTCCAGAAGCCCGTCGATGAGGGCGAGGTCGCTCCCCCTCCAGAAGAAGCGGGCCAGGCCCCGGAAGGGGACGAGGATGAGCGTCTCCACCACCCGGTCGGCCTGCCACCCCTGGCGCAGAAAGGAAGGGAGAGACCCGGCCGGTTCGCCGGGGAAGCGGCGGTAACGGGCCCGGGCGATGAACCAGCCGGCGAGAAAAAGGAGCAGGGCGAGCCCGGCCAGGGTCCACTCCAGGGCGTGGGAGACCTGAATGGTCGAACCGGCCAGGGGGCCGAGACGATGGTGCAGGGCCTCTTCTCCCCCGAAGAGGGGGGGGAGGTTGAGCAGACCCCCGGCCACGCCGGCCAGGGCCAGGGGGACGAGGGTCCAGACCATGCTGCCGGGGAGGTGATGGCCGTCGGCCTCTCCTCGGTTTTCCCCGGCAAAAACCAGGTAGAGCAGGCGGAAGGTGTAGAAGGAGGTCAGCAGGGCGGTCAGGATCCCCACCCCCCAGAGGGCCCGGTAGAGGGGCGACCCGGCGGCGAAGGTGGCCAGGAGGATGGCGTCCTTGGAGAAGAAGCCGCCGGTCAGGGGGGCCCCGGCCAGACAGAGAGACCCGGCGAGAAAGAGCCAGAAAACGGTCCTGTTGCGCCGCGCCAGCCCCCCCATCCTGAAGATGTCGTTCTCCCCCC
>JBFHXN010000529.1:0-2268 GCA_041598955.1 Desulfuromonadales bacterium
CGTCCCAACGTGGGCAAGTCGACCCTCTTCAACCGCCTGCTCGGACAGCGCAAGGCCATCGTCGAGGACTTCCCCGGCGTCACTCGCGATCGCAACTATGCCGAGGTCACCCGTTTCGATGTTCCCTTTACCCTGATCGATACGGGGGGCTTCGAGCCGGAGAGCAGCGACATGCTTCTCTCCCAGATGCGCGAGCAATCCCGGCTGGCCATCGAAGAGGCCGACGTCACCCTGCTGGTGATGGACGGTAAGGAGGGGCTGACCCCCGCCGACCGGGAGGTGGTGAACCTGCTGCGCCGTTCGGAGAAGCCGGTTCTGTACGTGGTCAACAAGGTCGACGGGGAGCGGGACGAGGCCCTGGCCTCCGAATTCTACGCCCTGGGGGTGGATCAGTTCCATACCGTCTCCGCCGAGCATGGGCGGGGGATCGGGGATCTGGCCGAGGCGGTCATCGAACTCTTCCCGTCCGGCCGTCCCGCCGGCACCGAGGAGGGAGAGGTCACCCGGCTCGCGGTGATCGGACGGCCCAACGTGGGCAAGTCCTCTCTGGTCAACCGGCTGCTCGGCTTCGAGCGGGTGGTGGTCAACCCTCTCTCGGGGACCACCCGCGACAGTATCGACACCCCCTTCGTCTATAACCGCCGGCGTTACCTGCTCATCGACACCGCGGGCATACGCCGCAAGGGGAAGGTCAGCCAGACGACGGAAAAATTCAGCGTCATCCAGGCCCTCAAGGCCCTCGATCGTGCGCACGTGGCCCTGGTGGTGATCGACGCCGTCGAGGGGGTGACCGACCAGGACGTGACCGTGGCCGGCTATGCCTACGAGAAGGGGAGGGCGGTGATCCTGGTCGTCAACAAGTGGGACCAGGTTTCCAAGGACAACGCCACCATCGGGCGATACGTGGAGAAACTCCGCCTCGCCTTCAAGTTCCTCCCCGAGGTTCCCATCCTCTTCGTCTCTGCCGTGACCGGGCAGCGGACCGCCAAGATCATGGGGGAGGTGGAGAGGGTGGCCGAGGAGTTCAACCGGCAGCTCCCGACCCCTCAACTGAACAGCGTTCTCCAGGATGCCGTGCGGGAGCACCAGCCCCCCATGCACAAGGGGAGGCGGACCAAGTTTTTTTACATGACCCAGTCGGCGGTGCGCCCGCCGAGTTTTCTGCTTTTCGTCAACGATCCCGAGGGGATCCACTTCAGTTACGAGCGGTATCTCACCAACCGCCTCCGGGAGGCCTTCGATCTCAAGGCGGTCCCGTTGCGGCTGGTTTTTCGCCAACGCAGCCGGGAGGGCTGAGCGGGAAAATACCTTTACTTGGCAGGACGGGTGGGATATATTAAACCCCATTTAATTCCAAGCCTTTACGTGCGGTAAAGGGGAGATGGCCGTCCGGCGGCGCGAAGGAACTCCATGAGTCTGGTCGGAAATCTGGAGGACCTCGGCCTGGGGGAAATCCTCCAGATCGTGAGCCTCAGTCGAAAATCCGGGATCCTTTCCCTCCAGTGGCAGGGGAAGGAAGGGAAGATCTATATCCGGGAGGGGCAGGTCATCCGCGCCACCTCCAATTCCCGTCGGGAGAATCTGGGCGAGGTTCTGATCCGCAAGGGTCTGGCCGATCTCGACCAGATCAAGCAGGCCCTGAAACTGCAGAAGAAGGGACGGGGGGAGCGCCGCCTCGGCGCCATTCTCGCCGAGAAATTCGGTATCGCCCCAGAGGCCATCGAGGCCGCGGTCAAGGAACAGATCGAGAAGATCGTTTACTGTTTCTTCGCCTGGCCCGAGGGGACCTTTTCCTTCGCTCTGGGTGAGCCCGAGGAGATGGGGGAGACCTCCTTCAACCCTCTGCAGTTCATGCTCGACCAGGGTCTCAATCCCCAGTGGCTCGCCATGGAAGGGAGCCGCCTGCTCGATGAGAAGCGTCATCGGGGGGAGAGCCTGGAGGAGGAGGACGCCGAACCACCTCTCGCCGGACTTGAAGAGCTGCTGGTGGAGGCCGTCGCTGCGGGCTCAGCATCCGCCGCCGCTTCCGATCCTTCCCAACCCCCCCAGGGGGTTCCCTCGGGGACCGTCTTTTTGGTCGACGACGACACCGTCACCCGGCAGGAACTCGGCCGGGTCCTCGAGGAACTCGGCCTCACCACCCGGCTCTTCCCCGGTTCCGAAGAGATGATGGCGGGGTTGGAGGAGGCGGCGGCCAGCGGGGAGGAGCCGATGGTGCTGATCGATCTGATCATGCCCCGCGCCGACGGCAGCGGCATTCTCGGCGGC
>JBFHXN010000530.1:0-2256 GCA_041598955.1 Desulfuromonadales bacterium
CCTCAACGTCCCCTCCGGCAAGTCGATCTCCTTCACCATCGCCTTCAACGGCGTGCCGGCGGGGCTCGCCGAGTACACCGTCGAGGTGGTCGATTCCCAGCCGGTTTCCAAATAGATAGTTCTCCGGGGCGGTTCGTCCGGCCCGGCCCCAACCGAAGAAAGCCGCTCCCGATCGGGGGCGGCTTTCTTCGTTGAAAAGGGTGCGAGGAGTCTTGCTACTCTTTCTTGTCCTGCCCCTGCTTCTCTTTTTCCTCGGGGGTCACGTCGATTTCTTCGGGATCCTTGACGGACTTCTTGAAGTTGCGCAGGCCCTTTCCGAGTGCGCCGCCGATCTCGGGGAGTTTTCCGGCCCCGAAGATCACCAGCACCAGGACCAAGACGATGATCAGTTCCGTTGTGCCAAGGCCGAACATGGTGGTCTCCCTCCCCCGGTGCGGCTATTGTCGCCGGGGAAAACGTGCGGGGAGACGCCCTGTCGGGTCGTCCCCCCGCAGCTGTGGGTCAGGGCGTCTTGATGGCGTCCACGGGGCAGGTGTCCACGCAGGCCCCGCAATCGGTGCAGGTGGCCGCATCGATGACCCGCACGTCCCCTTGCTCGCTGATGGCGTCCACGGGGCAGGCGGGCTCGCAGGCCCCGCAATTGATGCACTCTTCGGTGATGGTGTGAGCCACGGTCTGTTCCTCCTCTTTTTGTGGAATATTTGTGTCCGTCTGGATGCCAGACTCGGGTTAGTTTACATGAGTCGGGTATGGGTGTCCACCCCCCTCCCCCTGTCCGGAGGGTTCCCCCCCGGGCAACAAAATTCTTGCAATTGCCATGGTGTTCATATACCCTCCTAGAACGTTTTTTCCAGCTGCGAAGGCACTTTCTACAAGGGGCCGGCAGGCTTGCCCCCGCCCCTGAAAGGGTTTTTTAGTCTGGGTAAAACGACATTTGGCATTGCCGCTTTTCAGCGGCGCCTCGCCTGTAAAAAAATCCAGATGCATATACGAGGAGGACTGATACCTGATGGATATTCTTGCTCTCAACTGCGGCAGTTCGTCCGTGAAATACCAGCTCTACGACTGGGAGAAGAAGGAAGTGGTGGCCAAGGGGATGGTCGAGAGGGTGACCGTCGGCGATTCCTTCATCATCCACGAGGTTCCCGGGCGGGAAACCTACCGGGAGGAGTATGAGTGTCCCGACCATCAGGTGGCCATCCATCTCATCATCAAGACCCTGACCAGCACCCGGCACGGTGTTGTCAAGGATATGTCCAAGATCTCGGCCGTCGGCCACCGGGTCGTGCATGGCGGTGAGAAATTCACCCGTTCGGTGCGCATCGACGATTCGGTGCTGGCCGCCATCAAGGAAGTCCAGCATCTCGCGCCCCTGCACAACCCCCCCAACATCGCGGGCATCGAGGCGGCCCAGTCGGTTCTGCCCGACGTCCCCCACATCGCCATCTTCGATACGGCCTTCCACCAGACCATGCCCAAGGCGGCCTACACCTATCCCCTGCCCTACGACTGGTACGAGAAATACGGGGTGCGCCGCTACGGTTTTCACGGCACCAGCCACCTCTACGTTTCCAAGCGGGCCGCCGTGCTGCTCGGCAAGGACCCCAAGGAGTGCAACATCGTCACCATGCACATCGGCAACGGGGTCTCCCACGCCGCCATCAAGGGTGGGGTCTCCGTCGACACCTCCATGGGGCTCACCCCGCTGGAGGGGGCGGTGATGGGCACCCGCTGCGGGGACATCGACCCGGCCATCCCCGCCTTCATCATGGAGCGCGAAGGGTACACCCCCAAGGAGATCGACGCCATCCTCAACAAGAAGTCGGGGGTGCTCGGGATCACCGGTCAGTTCACCGACCGCCGGGACGTCATCGAGGGGGCCGAGAAGGGGGATGAGCGCTGCGCCCTGGCCCTGGACATCGAGGCCTATCGTCTGAAGAAATACATCGGCGCCTACGCAGCCGCCGTCGGCGGCATCGACGCGGTGGTATTCACCGCCGGGGTCGGGGAGATGGGCTGGCTCGTGCGGGAGAAGACCCTCGAGGGCCTGGAGTTCATGGGCATCATCCTCGACAAGGAAAAGAACCGCAACACCATGACCCGGAAGAGAGAGAGCGTCATCACCACCCCCGAATCCACGGTGAAGGTCTTCGTCATCCCCACCGACGAGGAGCTGGTCTTCACCGAGGATGTGGTGGCCATCCTCGAGGGGTCCTACACCGACCACATGCACTGCCGCTATACCTTCAGCGAGCA
>JBFHXN010000531.1:0-2255 GCA_041598955.1 Desulfuromonadales bacterium
ATACTCGACGATGTTTCGTTTACTCCGGCAAGAATCGAGAAAATCTGCGTCCCCTTTGCGGTTCGGCCCGAGAATCAGTGGAAGGGCCTGGATCGTCCGGTAGTGCTGGAGATTCTTTTCCGCCCTGTACCCCTCGGCGTGCAGCAGGATCGTGCAGAGCTTGGGGAATTCCCGGGGACAGTATACTCAATTCAAAAGGCCGCCATTCTGCCGCCTTCATCTTTTTCACCTGACTCAGGTCGTACTGCAGGCGGGTGAGTACGGTGAAGCGGGGTCGGACCAGGTCAACTCTTTGAATATCAAAATGTAAACGAACATTTCGCCCCCCCAGTCCTGGGTCAGGGCACATCCCCCGCGCCTCTCCTTGACAAGGAGCCCCCGGAGTCTATGGTCGTAGGCGCCTCTACGATGGAGCCTCCCGTGACCGACATCCCCGACATCCGCATCCGCGCCGCCAACGACCGCCCCCCGCGAACCGACGGAGAGTTCGTCCTCTACTGGATGATCGCCGCCCGGCGCACCACCTGGAACTTCGCCCTCCAGCGGGCGGCCTGGTGGGCGAAAAAACTGGGGCGTCCCCTGGTCGTCCTCGAGGCCTTGCGCTGCGACTACCCCTGGGCGAGCGACCGGCTCCACCGGTTCATCCTGGAGGGGATGGAGGCCAACCGCCGATCCCTCGAAGGGGGCCCCGTCTTCTATTATCCCTTCGTGGAGACTCGCAAGGGTGAGGGGAAGGGGCTGCTGGAAGCCCTCGGGCGCCGGGCCTGCCTGGTGGTGACCGACGACTTTCCCGCCTTCTTCCTGCCGCGGATGGTGGCGGCCGCCGCCGGGAAGCTTCCCGTGCTGCTCGAGGCGGTCGACGGCAACGGCCAGCTCCCCCTGCGGGCCGCCGACCGGGCCTTCACCACCGCCTACAGCTTCCGGCGCTTTCTGCAGAAGGAGCTCCCCGGGCACCTCCTCACCCCACCCCTCGCTGATCCCCTGAAGGGGCTCACCCTCCCCCCGCTCGACGCACTCCCCGAGGAGGTGGCGCGGCGCTGGCCGCCCCCCCCGGCGAGACTTCTTCAGGGGTGCCGCAGCGAACTGGCGAAGCTTCCCATCGACCACGACGTCCCCCCGGCGCCGCTCGGCGGAGGTGAGCAGGCCGCAAAAAAGACTCTGGCCCGCTTTCTCTCCGAGGGCCTTCCCCGCTACGCGGAGGAGCGCAACCGCCCGGAGGCCGCCGGGGCGACCAGCGGTCTTTCCCCATTTCTCCATTTCGGTCATATCTCCACCCACGAGATTTTCGCCCTGCTCGCGCGGCAGGAGGGGTGGTCACCGGGACACCTCGGGCCCGAAACCCGCGGCAAGCGCACGGGGTGGTGGGGGATGGGGGAGAGCGCCGAGGCCTTCCTCGACCAGCTGGTGACCTGGCGGGAGCTCGGATTCAACGGCTGCGCCTTCCGGGAGGACTACGACCGCTACGATTCACTCCCCCCCTGGGCCCTGGCCACCCTGGAGAAGCACGCCTCCGACCTTCGCCCCACCCACTACTCCCTCGATGAGTTTGCCGCCGCGGCCACCCACGACCCCCTCTGGAACGCGATTCAGCGCCAGCTGCTGCGGGAAGGGACCATTCACGGCTACCTGCGGATGCTCTGGGGAAAGAAGATCCTCGAGTGGTCCCCCTCCCCCCGGGAGGCCCTCTCGACCATGGTCGAGCTCAACAACCGCTACGCCCTCGACGGCCGGGATCCCAACTCCTGGAGCGGCATCTTCTGGTGCCTGGGGCGCTACGACCGCGCCTGGGGCCCGGAGCGCCCCATCTTCGGCACCGTGCGGTACATGAGCTCGGAGAACACGGCCCGCAAGGTCTCCGTGAAGAACTACCTCCGACGTTACGGGCCCTGAAGGGGGGCCTCCCACGAACACCCCGCTTCGACCGGAAAAAGAAATCCTTCCTTCTGGAAATTGACCCGATTTTCGGTAGTCTTGATGCTCGCCCGTGAACAACCCAACACAGAGGAGACCGCATCATGGCAAGGATCGGCACGTTCTTCCTGCTGCTCTTGTTCTTCATCGCTCCCGGATTGACGATGGCCGGGGAGCCCCTCCTGGGCCTCCCCCCCGTCCCCATCCCGGCGGACAACCCCCAGACCCCTGAAAAGATTGCCCTGGGGGACAAGCTCTTTCACGACACCCGCTTCAGCACCACCGGCACCGTGAGCTGCGCCACCTGTCACGACGCCCAGAAGGTCTTCACCGACAGCCCCCTG
>JBFHXN010000532.1:0-2240 GCA_041598955.1 Desulfuromonadales bacterium
CATATTTCATTAACAGTTTATGGTTATAGAAAAATAATTTGTTTTTTCCAATAAAGCAGAATGCGTGCCACCGGATGTTGGGGAGGGGAGGGAGACATTGATGAATTCAGATTTCCTGACTCTTACTCACGGCGCAAAGGGTTACAAGGGGGGTGAGGTGATGGTTGGAAATAAAGGAGAGAAGGCAGGAGAGGAGAAGGCACAGCCAAATGGCGTGATTGTTGTGGTCAAAAGGCCGACAATGTGCCGTGGAAAGGCTAGGGAAGGAAAAAGGCGCGATCGAGTAGCAGGATAGCCAGGATGGAAAGGGGAAAGAGGGTCAGGTTACGGAAGGAGAGCCTGTCCGAGGGCGCCAGCCCGTCTTTGTGCGAGGGGAGTCCGAGAAGGGACAGAAGAACCGGGGCGGCGGCTAGAAAGCGGGAGAGGGGATGGGCCAGGGGAACGAGAGCGAAAAAGAGCAGGGTGGCGGTCGCCAGGGCGAGGCTCCAGAGCCGCAGCAGACGCAGCAGGCGGGTCGTCGAAAGTCTCTGGAGCAGGCTGGGCAGGCCGGCTTTTTCCTGATCATGGGGGGCCTTCAGGGTGAGCAGCCAGAAATGGGGGATCTGCCAGAGGAAAAAGAGGCCGCAGAGCAGGCCGATGCGATAGTCTCCCGGGGGGCCCCCGCCGGCCACCCATCCCATCAGGGGAGGGATCGCGCCGCAGAGGGATCCGGGAAGGACAGCCATGGAGGTGTGCCGCTTCAGGGGGGTATAGAGACCGTTGTACCAGA
This sequence comes from Desulfuromonadales bacterium, assembly GCA_041598955.1. Taxonomy (GTDB): domain Bacteria; phylum Desulfobacterota; class Desulfuromonadia; order Desulfuromonadales; family JBFHXN01; genus JBFHXN01. The sequence goes on from JBFHXN010000532.1 coordinate 770, forward strand.
GCAGGGCGAAGAGACCGAGGAGGGCCACCCGGTGGTCGGGTGGATGAAGGAAAAAGGGGAAGGCGAGGGTGATGAGGGAAAGGGCGATCAGGAGTCCGGCTACGGGGGTAAGCCTCCCCGAAGGGATGGGGCGCTGACGGGTCCGCTCCATGGCCCTGTCGACCCGCCACTCCTGCACCTGGTTGAGGGCCGAGGCCCCCGAGGCGAGAAGCAGCAACCCGAAGAGGGTCGGCAGGGCCCGGGAAAGGGCCGGACTGTCCGGGGCGATGAGGTAGCCCGCCAGGGCGGAGGCCGCCACCGTGGCGGAGAGGCGGATACGGATCAGTTCGAAAAGCATGGGCCGGGTCGGTTTCCTCCGGTGGGGCCCCGTGGGGGTCAAAGGGCTCTCATGTAGTCCAGAAGGGCCCGGAGCTCTTCGGCAGAGAGCTCGGCATAGGGGGGCATCACCGGCGGGTAGCCCTTGACCAGATCGGCCCCGGGGTCCCGGATGGCCCGTTCCAGGTAGGCCTCGTCACTGAGGAGGGTCTCTTCGGCTCCCTGTCGCAGAAGGGTGACCTTTCTGCCGAAGATTCCCTTGAAGCTCGGCCCGACCCTGGGGCTGCCGTCGGTGGAGTGGCAGCCGAGGCACCCCTTCTCCCGGGCCAGGGCGGCGCCGTCGGGAACCTGGGCTTTCACCCCCTTTCCCTCCAGGGCGTCAAGGATCGCTTCGAGCTCCGCGGGGGGGATCTGTCCCTGGTAGGGGGGCATGATGGGGGGGAAGCCCTTGACCAGGTCGACCTGGGGTTCCTCGATGGAGCGTCTGAGATAGGCCCTGTCGGCCGTCACCTGCCGCTCCTTCCCGCCAGTGACGACGGCGACCTGGCGGCCGGCGATCCCCTGAAAGGTCGGCCCGGCTCCCGGGGTGCCGTCGAGGCTGTGGCAACCGAGGCAGCCGTAGCGCTTGAGCAGTTCGGTCCCGTCGGGGCGGCCTCCTTGGGCCTTGGCCAGCCAGGCCTCGAATTCTTCGGGGGGCAGGGCCTCCACGGTGGTGATCATGGCCGCGTGGCCCACCCCGCAGTATTCGGCGCAGAAGATGTCGTAGGAGCCGGGCTCGGGGGCCGTGAACCAGACGTAGGTGGCCATGCCGGGAACGGCATCCCGCTTGACCCGGAAGGCGGGGATGTAGAAGCTGTGCAGGACGTCGGTCGCGTGGATCTCCACCCGCACCGGGCGTCCCGCCGGCACGTAGAGGCGCTCGGCGGTGACCCCCTCGGGGTACTCGAAGGTCCAGGACCACATGCGCCCCGTGACCCGAACCTCCATCGCCCCCTCGGGGACGTTGCGCAGGGCCAGGTATCCCGCCCAGCCATAGTAGAACATGGCCAGCACCAGAAGGGTGGGGATCACCGTCCAGGCGATCTCGAGGGGGATGTTCGAGCGGGTCTGGGAGGTGGGGTGGGGGTGGCGGCCGCGGTTGTAGCGGACCACGAAG
>JBFHXN010000533.1:0-2240 GCA_041598955.1 Desulfuromonadales bacterium
CATCGACAGTTTTTTTCTCCAAGGGTGGGGTCGCCCAGGGGAGATGGGGATTGTCAAGAGGACGGGGTAATGTCAAGATGACCAGCCCCAGGTCGTGATCTTTTGAAAAAGACGGAAACACCCCGAAGAAGGTTTTAACCGATGCAGGAACTTCGATATCTGAAGGGCTACCCCGAGCAGATGACGGGGCAGATCAGGAAAATCATTGAGGAGCAGCGCTTGGGCGAAGTGCTCCTCAAGCGTTATCCGCTCCCCCACGAGATCAAGACCGACAAGGCTCTCTACGAATTTGCCGTCGAGCTCAAGAACCAGTTCCTGCGCAAAGCCAACCCCTTGAGCCGTGTGACTTACGACAGCCGGATCAACGTGATCCATGATGCTCTCGGGTTGCACACCTTCATCTCCCGGGTGCAGGGGGGGAGGCTGAAGGCCAAGCACGAGATTCGCGTCGGCGTCGTGTTCAAGACCGCTCCGCTTGAGTTTTTGCGGATGATCGTCGTTCACGAGCTGGCGCATCTCAAGGAAAAGGAGCACAACAAGGCCTTTTACGCCCTGTGCGAACACATGGAGCCGGCCTATCATCAGCTGGAGTTTGATCTGCGCCTCTACCTGACCCACCTCGAGCTGCTCGGCCCACTCTACTGAAAACAACGGGGACCGGCTCCCAAGGTGCCAGTCCCCGTTTAAGTCCGTATCCCCATCCTCCTCGATAATTACTTCGGCAATTTGGCGATGGCGGCGTCGATCTCCTTGACTCGTTTGGGGTTGGAGGGGTGCGAACTCAGGAAGCCGCCGCCGGAGCCGTAGAGAGCCTCCAACGTCTGAATCGAATCTTTCATGGCCTGGGGATTTTTTTTCAGATTGTGCAAGGTTCTGACCGCATAGGCATCGGCTTCGAGCTCATCGGCCTGGGAAAAACGGGCCTGAATCGCCGCATGGCCGAGTTGCCCCAGCTGGGATGACGTCAGGGAACCTATGTAGCCCCCCACGGATGCCGCTGCCTGAAAGGCCGTGTCCGCAAGGATGTTTTCCCGCATCTGATTGTAGCTGTGCTTGAGTTTGACATGACCCACTTCATGGGCAATGACCGCAAAGACCTGATCGTCAGGCATGGCGTCAAAAAGCCCTGAATAGACCCGGACGGTGCCGTCCGCCATGGCAAAGGCATTCACATCCTGGGCCAGATAGACTTTGAAGTTGAGGTTCAGCCCATCGTAGTGTTCCAGGCCTCGGGTCAGGTTTCTCAAGCGAATCGCGTAGGGGTTCCCCGCCTCGGCGACCTTGGCTTTGCCATCGAGGTCCGCCGCAACCAGGGTCGCCGTCTGCTGGACGCTCTCTTCCGACAACGTCGCTGCCTGCAGCACCCCGCCACCGACACCCATCGCCTTTTCCATATCGAAACCACCGCCGGCGGCGCAGCCACCGAGAAGGAGAATCAGCGTCAGTCCCGCCATAAGCTTGGTTGAAATTCCCATGGGCAGCTCCCCTTGAAAAACGAGTGGTCAAAGATTCGGCAAAGGATGATGTGGGAAACTATACCAACTTATCAGCGGGGAGCCAGCCTCCCGCTAATCGACAATCCCTTGGAAGGGCAAAGGGGACCGGCTCCGTTAGTGCCCGTCCCCTTTGCTTTTGCGAGTGAACCGGTGGCTACTTCCCGCAGCACTTCTTATGCTTGAGGCCGCTGCCGCAAGGGCAGGGATCGTTGCGCCCCACCTTGACGCTGTTCAGGGGCTGCGGCTTGACCATGACCCCCTCGGTAAACATCCATTTCTTCCCCTTGCGCCTGAATTTCCCCCGCTCGTGGTGGGTGCGCAGGCCCTTCTTGTCGCGAAAGCGGGCGACAAACAGCACTTCCCCCTGCTCGTCCTTGGGTCCCCCCTGGGAGGTCTCCAGGATCTCGAGGCCGTGCCATTCGGAATTCTCGGCCCACTCCCGGGTCCCCTTGTGGTCGTAGTTGTCGCGATGGTCGGGGTGGGTGGTGTCGAAGATGAAGTCGACCTCGACCTTCACGTGGGCCGAATAGCGGGCCCGCATCAACTGCTCCGCCGTCTCGGCCTGTTTCTTCCCGGTGATGATCGGTTCGCAGCAGGCGGCGTAGTCGTTGCCGCTCCCGCATGGACAGCTGTTCATTGCCGGTTCTCCTTCTTGAAAAAGAGGATATGTTCCTCTGACTGCAGAAGTCTGTTCGTCAGCGGCGCTTCTTGCCCATTGGCCTGGGCTTGTGCTTGGGTTTGGGC
>JBFHXN010000534.1:0-2233 GCA_041598955.1 Desulfuromonadales bacterium
GTCACTGGGGCAAGGAAAAGCTGCTTGCCTGTACCTTTAATTCGCCAAGACCCTCCTCAAGATTTTCGGCTCGAACCCAATAGTCTCCCCGGGCCATCGCTTCGGCCATGTAGTCGTTTACCCGGGGGGCATAATGGGTCAAGTCCTTGTAGTTGTCGAGGTCCCAGGTGATCTCCCGCAGGGTCTGAAAATCATGAATTCGGACGTTGGGATAGCCTCCGAGGGTTTCGAAGACGGTTCGTTTGAACCCCAGAACGTTTTCGAGAATCCCCTTGCGCTCTCCGTCAACCCAGACCAGGACGGAATAAGGGGGGTAGAAAAGAAGGAATTCGACCTCGGGATGTGCCTCGATGTGGGTCACCACATTGGCCCGGAAGCTCTCCTCGATCCCCTGCAAACCAAGATGCATCGGGTCGGCCATCGCGAAGAGCCCCCCCCTGCGCCAATGCTCCAGAACCAGGTCTTCGGAAAAGGTTTTTCCTCTGGACCAATTGCCGTAAAGGTCCGGGTCGAGACGTCGCTTGTGTGTTCCGAAAAGATTGGCCTTCATCAGGTTGATGTCAAAGAGCAGAACGTCGATGTTGAGCAGGTACTTGTAGTCGTTGAGCCGGGTGTCGTCGTAGAGGAACTCCGGCATCGCCCCCCCCTCCAGGTTGACCTTTTTCGTTCCCCCGGCGTAGGCGAAGACATCCAGACCGAGCAGGACCCTCTTGGTCTTGCCGCTCTTCAGGGCGGCGTCAAGCATAAGATTGACCTCGTAGCCCGTGGCACCCGAGAGATGGAGCTTCAGGCAATCCCCCCCGAACTGCTCCTCCACCTGACTGCAACGGAAATTCTGGATCATGGAGGAACCGATGATGACCGTGTCGTAATCGTGGGTTCTGGCCAAGCCGGGGTTGAGGTAGAGGGGTTTGTGATAGTAGGTTCTGTAAAAAGGCGCTTTGCGATATTGCTGCAGGGGGTCGACGACATAATTCACCAGCATGATGCCGATCATGATTCCCAGCGCCCACCATACCGTTCGAAGCACCCACCGACGATGGTTTTGCATGCGGATCCCTAGAAGTTGAAGTAGATGAATTCGGACATCTTGGTCAGATGGAGTACCGAGGCCACGAAAAGGGCTACGACCAGGATGGAGTACCACCTGTTGGGGCGAAAATTACGAGCAATTTCCATGGAATTCTTCCCCAGGACGGCGATGAGCCCAAAGAGCAGCAGCCAGACCACCGTGTCGGTTCCCCCCTCGATCCCCCGCAGAACCTTTCCGAAGGCAAGCCCACCCTCCCCTTCTGGACCAAGGAGGCTGGCGGTCCATTCGGGGAGCGTGACGCCGTTGAGCCCCAGCATCCCCTTGAAGACCTTTTCCGCATCGGCGAAGGACCGGGCTCGGAAAAAGACCCAGGCGCAGTGAACAAAGAGAAAGGTCAGCAGCCATCCCAGGAAGCGCGGGAGGCGCAGACCGAGCCCCTGCCATCCCTTGTGCAGAGCCGTACCCAGGCCATGCATGGCCCCCCAGAGTACAAAGGTCCAGCCAGCTCCGTGCCAGAGCCCGCCCAGGAGAAAAGTCAGAAAGAGATTGACGTAGGTCCGTGTCTCCCCCTTGCGGTTTCCCCCCAGGGGTACGTAGAGATAGTCGCGCAGCCATCGCGACAGGGTGATGTGCCACCGCCTCCAGAAATCCTGGATATTGACCGCCTTGTAGGGCGAGTTGAAGTTCATGGGCAGACGGATATTGAAGAGGTAGGCGGTGCCGATGGCCATGTCCGTATAGCCGCTGAAATCATAATAGAGCTGAAAGGTGTAGCTGAGCGATGCCCCCCAGGCTTCTATCAGTTGCAGGGAGGCCGCATGGTCGAAGCCCATGGTCGCCCAGTAGGCGAAATTGTCGGCAATGACCACCTTCTTGAACAGGCCGATGGAGAAAATGGAAAGACCCAGGGCGATATTTCTGAAATGGGGAACTTTCCCTCGAAGCCTCGCGAACTGAGGCATCATCTCCTTGTGGTGAACGATGGGACCCGCGATGAGTTGGGGAAAGAAGGAGACGAAAAGACAGTAGTTGAGAAAATCATATTCTTCGGTCAGGCCATGATAGCTGTCGGCCAGGTAGGCGATCTGCTGGAAGGTGAAAAAGCTGATCGCCAGCGGCAGGGTAAGATCCAGGGCCGAAAGCTCCCACCCGGTCGCCCACTGGAGGTTGACCATGAAGAAATTGGCGTATTTAAAATAA
>JBFHXN010000535.1:0-2229 GCA_041598955.1 Desulfuromonadales bacterium
GACCTGGGCACCCCAGGGCCCGACAAGGACTACGGGCATGGTTTTCTGGACATCCTCGCCGCTTACCAGGGGCTGAACGGGACACCCAACCTCCAGGTTCTCGACTCGGCCCCCCCGGATCAGGACCTGATCCTTGCCTTCGCCAACGTCCCGGTGGGAACCAGCGCTGAGCAGTCCTTCTCCCTGGCCAACATAGGGTGCGGACCGCTGGACCTTGATCCGATCGATGCCTCGGCTTTGCAGCCCCAATTCTCGATCGTTGCCGACAGCTGTTCTGCCCGGACTCTCCTGCCAGGGGTATCGTGCGCACTGACCATTTCATTTTCCCCCGAAACCCATGAACCCTTTTCCGATACTCTGGTCATCTCTTCCAATGACCCGGCCGAAAGTTTCGTCACCCTTTCCCTCACCGGCACCGGGAACACCTCTCCACCTGCTCCCAGACTGGACTCTCCCGCCGATGGAGAAACAGGACTGGGGACCTCGGTCAGCTTCCAATGGTACCAGGACCCCGACGCCGACGGTGACCCCGTCGAAAACTTCATCACCATCTGGACCGATACGGGCGTACCCTTCCGGGTCCAAATCGCAGCTTCCTTCGGAGGAAGACCCCTGTTGGCCGGGCTCGGCGGCTTTGTCTCTCTGTTCGGCCTCGCATGGGGACTGGCCCGAGAAAGGCGCCTCTCGGCTCTACTCCTGCTGCCCGCCATCCTTCTCCTGGCCATCTCCTGCGGGGGCGGGGGTGGAGGTGGGGGCTCTTCCGGAGGGGATGTGCCGGCCCCACCCCTCAGCCACACCCTGGACAACCTCCTGCCAGCCACCACCTACAACTGGCAGATCGAGGCCGAGGACGGCTTTGGTGGCATTTCAGTCAGCCCGGTACGCACCTTCTCCACTGCTCCCTAATCGAGAAAAGAAAAAGGCCCCCGCGAGTTGCGAGGGCCTTTTTCTTTTCTGCACGATCAGAGAGAAGCAATCTACTCCACCTGAAACTCCTGGACCTTCTCCCGCTCCATGGGGGAGACCTCGATGATCTCTTCCTGCTCCCCCCGGATGAGGAGCATGGCGAGGCGCGCCTCGTCCTTCCCCTTGCCGTAGGAGGCAAGGATGGCCCCGGCATTCTCCAGATCGGAGGCCTCCGGCTCGCCGCTTACCAGCCCCAGGGGGCCGCTGAAATCGCGGCAGCGCAGGATGGTGTCCTGCGGGCGGGCGAGCTGGCGGATGCTCTCGTTGTCGGCCTGGTTTCGCCCCAGGGCGAGCTTGGCCTTCGGGGAGAGGCGAAACTGGCGGCCGAGCTTGAGGATTTCGACATCGGTCGGAGTGCAGTCGGGCTGATGCTCGAAGAGGTCCCGCAGCCGCCCGGTGAAGGATTTCTCGGTGAGCAGGCACCCTCCACCCGATCCGGGGTAATCACTGATTCCCCACTCCCGGGCGAGTTCTTCCTGCCGCTTGCGGGAGCGCCCCTGGATGTCGAGAAGCCGCTCGCGGTCGACGAGCCCCTGCTCCTCCATGGGGGTCACCGGCAGGAGGCGGGCCGAGAGGGGACGCAGGATGCGGTCGGGGTGGCCGCTGTGCTTGGCCACGGCCTTCAGGGCCGTTGAATTCTGGCTCATGGGGCGCTGCCCGAGCACCTCGCCGGAGAAGAGAAAATCATACCCCTCCCGCTCCATGATCTCCCCGGCGAGGCGGAACATCATGGCATGGCAGTCGATGCAGGGGTTGAGGTTGCGCCCATAGCCGTAGCGGGGGTTCTTCACCATCTCCAGGTGCACCTCGCTGATATTTTTCACCAGCAGGGGGACACCCATCCGGGCCGCGGCCTTTTCCGCCCGTCCCGCGCCGAAGAAGGGGGTGACGAAGGCGATGCAGGTCACCTCCACTCCCTGGCGCTTGAGGGTCATGGCCGCCAATGTGCTGTCCAAACCACCGGACAAAAGTCCCAGTGCCTTACTCATGATTCACGTCTCCTAACCTTACTGAAAAACCGTGTTTAGACCTGTTTTTCTACCATGAAAGCTGGACCCCGGGCAACCCCCAGCCCCACCCCGTTGTTGCGGGCATTCGGCAAAGGGTGATAAACTGGGGCGTTTTCGAAATCGCTCTTCATCTCCGGAAAGGACTTCCCGTGCAGGACTCCTACGGGCGCACCATCGACTACCTGCGCATCTCCGTCACCGACCGCTGCAATCTGCGCTGCCGCTACTGCATGCCGGAGGAGGGAGTCCCCCC
>JBFHXN010000536.1:0-2229 GCA_041598955.1 Desulfuromonadales bacterium
CCCTCCTCGATGGGCTCGCCGCTGGAGGTATCGACGAACATCACCATGAAGTGGTGGGTGAAATCCATCTTCATCTTGGCCATCTGGGCGCTGACATCCTTGAGGTGGACCATCGCCTCGATCCCTTCGACCTCCTGCTCGCCGAGCATGGTCATGTCGCCGTGCATCTCCATGCCGTCGTGGTCCATCTTGCCATGGTCCATCTTGCCGTGGTCGCCATGGTCGTGGGATGCGGCCAGGGCGCCGAGGGGCAGGCTCAGGAGAAAGGCCGCCGCCAGGATCAATCGTATCGCTTTCATGAAGTGCCTCCGTGGGTTGGGCCGGCGGGGCTGGCTGGATGCAACTCACGCCGGCAGGGTTGACTTCATTCTACCACCTCCCCCTTACGGGCGGGTGTAGCTGTAGGTGAACTGCCGGGTCTTGCCGTCCTTGAGCTTGCTGCCGACCTCGAAGCGGTATTCCCCGGGCTGGGCCAACAGGATGTCGGCCCCGAAACCGTCGGCCATCCCCATCAGCTTGACGGGCGCTCCCGTTTTGCCGTCGGGCCCGGTGACCTTGAGGGCGACGGTCCCATCCCCCAGGGGGGAGCCGTCGGCGGCCGTGAAGAAGACCATGAAGTGGTGGGTGAGCTCCATGTTCATCTTCGCCATGGCGGCGCTGATGTCCTTGAGCATGGCCTTGCCCTTGACCTCTTCGACGGTCACGGAGCCGAGGGGAGTCTTCTCCCCGGCCATGCCCATGCCGTCGTGCTCCATCTTCCCGTGATCCTTGTGGGCCCCCTGGGACATGGCCAGGGCCGAAAGGGGCAGGCTGAGCAGAACCGCTGCGGCCAGGGCCGCGACCAGAGACTGTTTCATGGGACATCCTCCTCGGTGTTCGAAATGGGCGGCAGGGAAGCCGCGTCGGTTGTCGTTTCAGGCCCTCTCGGCGATCGGCTCCGGAGCGCTCGGCTCCGGGGAGGGATCGAGGGAGAGGCCCCGCCAGATGTAGAAGATCACGGGATAGACCAGCAGCTCGAGCACCAGGGAGGTCACCGCGCCGCCGACCATGGGGGCGGCGATGCGCTTCATCACGTCGGAGCCGGTGCCGTGGCTCCACATGATGGGGAGCAGGCCGGCGATGATGGTGATGACCGTCATCAGCTTGGGCCGGATCCGCTGGACGGCGCCGTAGTGGACCGCCTGGGCGAGATCCCCCCGGGTGAGCATCCGCCCCTCGTCCGACCACTTCTTGTGAGCGAGGTCGAGGTAGAGGAGCATCACCACCCCCGTCTCGGCGTCGAGGCCGGCCAGGGCGATCAGTCCCACCCAGACCCCGATCGACATGTTGTAGTCGAGGAGAAAGAGCAGCCAGAAGGCGCCGACCAGGGAGAAGGGGACGGCCAGGAAAACGATGGCCGTCTTCACCGCCGAATGGGTGGAGAGGAAGATGAGGACGAAGATGATCAGCACCGTGAGGGGGATGATCACCAGCAGGCGGGCCCGGGTCGACTCGATATATTCGTACTGCCCGCTCCAGACGATGTTGTAGCCGGGAGGCAGGGTGATGTGCTTGGCCACCGTCTCCTGGGCGTTCTTCACGTAGGTGCCGACGTCGATCCCCTTGAGGTCGACGTAGACCCAGGCCGTGCGCCGGCCGTTTTCGCTCTTGATGCTGTCGGGGTCGTTGCGCACGGCGATCCGGGCGAGCTGCTCCAGGGGAATCTGCCGCCCTCCGGCGCCGGGGACCAGCACCCTCTTGAGGGAAGGGAGGTCGCTGCGGAAGTCGCGGTCGTAGCGCACGTTGACGGGGTAGCGCTCGAGCCCCTCCACCGTCTCGGTGATGCTCATCCCCCCCACGGCACTCTGGATGATCTGCTGGATGTCCCCCACGTTGATGCCGTAGCGGGCCGCGGCGAGCCGGTCGATTTCGATGTCGAGGAAGTAGCCGCCGACGGTCCGCTCGGCGATGGCCGAGAGGGTGCCGGGAACGGTGCGCATCACCGCCTCGATCTCCTCCCCGAGCCGGCTCAGGACGGAGAGGTCGTTCCCCATGATCTTGATGCCGACGGGGGTCTTGATCCCCGTGGAGAGCATGTCGATGCGGGTTTTGATCGGCATGGTCCAGGCGTTGGTGAGTCCCGGGAACTGAATGGCGTTGTTGAGCTGCTCCACCAGCTGCTCGGGGGTGATGGTCTTCTCCTCGGGCCAGACCCACCGCAGGGGGGGCTTCACCCAGCCGGGCCACCCC
>JBFHXN010000537.1:0-2228 GCA_041598955.1 Desulfuromonadales bacterium
CGTCACCAGACCCGCCCCTACACCCTCGACTACGTCAAGCATATCTTCACCGACTGGTTCGAGGTCCACGGCGACCGCAACTTCCGCGACGACCCGGCCCTGGTCTGCGGCTTCGCCCGCTTCGATGGCGAGCCCTGCGTGGTCATCGGCCACCAGAAGGGGCGCGACACCAAGGAGAAGGTCTACCGCAACTTCGGCATGCCCAACCCCGAAGGGTACCGCAAGGCACTGCGGGTGATGCAGATGGCCGAGCAGTTCGGCCTGCCCATCTTCACCTTTGTCGACACCCCCGGGGCCTTTCCCGGCATCGGCGCCGAGGAGCGGGGCCAGGCCGAGGCCATCGCCCGCAACCTGCGGGAGATGGCGATGCTGACCGTGCCGATCATCGTCACCGTCACCGGCGAAGGGGGCTCGGGGGGCGCCCTGGCCGTAGCCGTGGGCAACCGGGTGCTGATGATGGAATACTCCGTCTACTCGGTCATCTCCCCCGAGGGGTGCGCCGCCATCCTCTGGAGCGACGGGGCCATGGGCCCCCAGGCCGCCGAAGCCCTCAAGCTCACCGCCGCCGACATCAACGAGCTCGGCTGCGTCATCGACGAGGTCATCCCCGAGCCCAAGGGGGGCGCGCACACCAACCACGCCCTCGCCGCGGCCAACGTCAAGAAGGTCCTCAAGAAGCACCTCAAGGAGCTCAAGGGCCTCTCCGCCGAAGAGCTGGTGGAGCAGCGCTACCAGAAGTTCCGCGCCATGACCCGCACCCAGGAGTAGCAAGCAATCCCCGGCTTCTCCGAAGAAGCGCCTCCGGAGGTGCAACCGGGCCGCTTAGGCCATCAAGGGCATCAGGACAGATCCCGATACAAATGGGATCTCCTGGTGCCCTTGGCCTAGATGGCGCCGGATCTCCCCAGGCCCCGCACGACGTGGAGAGGACATGACACAGACCAACAGGCCCCGCCGGCTATTCGCCCTGCTGCTGATTCTCGCCCTTGTCGCCTGCGCTGCGCCCCGGCCCGCACCGGCCCCCCAGCCCCGCTCCAAGGTGCTCCACACCCCCCAGAACGCCGGCCAGAAAGGGTGGCAGAAGCCCTACGTGGTCGACGGCCAGCGCTACGACCCCCTCGGCAGCCACCACGGCTTCACCGAAGAGGGGATCGCCAGCTGGTACGGCTCCGACTTCCACGGCAAGCGCACCAGCAACGGCGAGATCTACGACATGCACGCCATGACCGCCGCCCACAAGACCCTCCCCATGGGGGTCTACGTCCGGGTGGTCAACAAGGCCAACGGCCGCGAGGAAGTGGTCCGCATCAACGACCGGGGACCCTTCGTCCGGGGGAGGGTCATCGATCTCTCCTACACCGCCGCCAAAAAGCTCGGGGTGGACGGCCCAGGCACGGCCCCCGTGCGCATCGAGGCCCTGGGGTATCTCGAAGGGGGGGGCGCAGGCAGGCCCACCTACAAGGCGCCGGCCAGCTACGACACCGGGGTCTTCGCCGTGCAGGTCGGGGCCTTCACCGTGGCGGAGAACGCCCGTCGCCTCGCAGCCGACATGCAGCGCAGCTTCGGCGCCTCCAACGTCCAGGAGGCGATGGTCAACGGCACCCGCTTCTTCCGGGTCCGGGTCGGCCGGTACGTCTCGCTTACGGCCGCCGAGGCCGCCCTGGCAGGCTTCGAACGGGGAGGATACCCCAGCAGCTTCGTGGTCGCCCTCGACTGATCTCGACAAAGCGCTGCCCCCTCGGCAGCGCTTTTTTTGTGGTGTTCGGCAGAGTCGTCGCCCCAGCGCACCGGCACCTCCCGACCAGAAGCTCCAGATGGACAGGGGAGGGGCTGGATGACGCCCGGTGGTCGGTCCGGTGCTGTTTAGTATGAACAGGCAAAGGGGCCCCAGATTCAGGCCAGAGGACGGGGGGAATTTCTGTTGACTTGCCGGTCCCGAAAAGGTATTCAGAGGATTAATTGATTTTCAGGGGGAGTGGGTGAGAGATCATCGCCGCTGACAAAAATCCAAGCCGCCCAGACCGAAGCATTTCGGTAGGCGGCTTGTTTTGTTGAAGAGGGCATCTTGAACACGGTAACTGTACACAAAGAGAAACCCAGCCTGAAGGTCTCTAATTTGCAACATATTGAAATCATGGCCTTTTGAAACTGATATGCCGGTGACCGCCATATCAGATATCACGGTAACCGCCCTATCCGATATGGCGGTTACCTCCTAATCCCTGTTA
>JBFHXN010000538.1:0-2219 GCA_041598955.1 Desulfuromonadales bacterium
CTGATGTCGGGGGTCAACTATCTCGCCATACGGCAGGCCGAGCAGCCCGCCGATGAGTCCCACCCCTTCGGGCACGGCAAGTTCGAGACCCTGGCCACCCTGGTCCAGGCCCTGGTCATCGCCCTCTCGGGACTCTGGATCATCGTGGAGTCGGGTCGGCGGCTCTTCTCCGAGGTAAGCCTCGCCCACCTGGAAGGGGGGATGGCGGTCCTGGCCGCCAGCAGCCTCGTCTCCTGGTTCGTTGCCCGCTACCTGCGCCGCGTCGCCGCCGCCACCGACTCTTCGGCCCTCCAGGCCGATTCGCTCCACTTCGCCATGGACGTCTACACCAATCTCGCCCTCTGCGCGGGGCTGGTGGCCGTCCGGCTCTTCTCCATTCCCTGGCTCGATCCCCTGCTTTCCCTTCTGGTGGCCCTCTACATCCTGCGGGAGGCCTACCGCCTCGTCCGGGGGGGGCTGGGGGACGTTCTCGACCAGGAGCTTCCCGCGACCATCCGTCTCAAGGTGGAGGAGCTTATCGCCGCACACCGGGAGCACATCCACGGATTCCACAACCTGCGCACCCGGCGGGCGGGCTCACAGAAGATCATGGATTTTCACCTCACCGTCTGCAGGCACCTCTCGGTGGAGGAGGCGCACGATATCGCCGACCACCTGGAGAAACGGATCGAGGAGGAGATTCGGGGTTCGGACGTGACCATTCACATCGAACCCTGCCGGTTCGATGGCTGTCCGGGGCACCAGATCTGCCCCGAGAAGGAGCAGGCCCATGGGGAGGGGAGCTGATCCCGAACAGCGACCCGCCCTCCCTTCATCCAGATTTTTGACAAACTGATTATTGAGGCTGCTCAAAAACCTTCAGATGCAAGGCGCCCGCCGATCGAGAAGCGAGGCGTAGCTGAAGCTACGTCGCAGCCACGAGATCAAGGGGAACGAAGCAGATGGGGGTTTTTCAGCAGCCTGCCTCCATCCTTGGCTATTTACAGCCGGGGGAGGGGTTTGTTAACATAACCCCGCGACGGGAGACTGACGATTCCTGGCGGCCCGGCCCTTGAGACCGGGCCGTCCGTTCATCCACGATGAAGGATCTGCCTGACGATGGCCACCGCCACCCCCATGATGCGCCAGTACCTGGAGATCAAGTCCCGGTATCCCGACGCCATCCTCTTTTTCCGCCTCGGCGATTTCTACGAGATGTTTCTCGAGGACGCCGTCACCGCCGCGCGGGTTCTCGACATCACCCTGACCTCCCGGAACAAGGGGTCCGAGGAGGAGATCCCCCTCTGCGGCATCCCCTATCACAGCAGCCAGCCCTACATCGCCAAGCTCGTCGAAAACGGCCACAAGGTCGCCATCTGCGAGCAGGTGGAAGACCCCAAGGAGGCCAAGGGGATCGTCCGGCGGGAGGTGGTGCGGGTGGTCACGCCGGGACTGGTGGTCGATACCGAGACCCTGCAGCCCAAGGAGAACAACTTCCTGATGGCCATCGCCCCGGGGGGTGACGGGCCCTGGGGGGTGGCCCTGGTCGACATCACCACGGGGGAGTTCCGCTGCACGGAGGTCGCCGGCCTGGAGGGGATTCGGGGGGAGTTGGCAAGCCTGGCCCCCCGGGAGGTCCTGTTCCCCGAGGAGGAGGACGGCTCAAGCCTGGAGGCCCTGGCGGGGAGTCTCGAGGGGCGCTCCGTCAACCGGCTCCCCGGGTGGGTTTGGGAAAGCGACCGGGCCACGGGGCTGCTCAAGGACTTCTTCGGAGTCGCCTCCCTCGACGCCTTCGGCTGCGCCCTGCTGCCCGAGGCGGTGCGGGCCTCCGGGGCGGTCATCCACTACCTGCAGGAAACCCAGAAGGGGACCGTCTCCCACGTCCGCTCCCTGACCACGTACCATCACCGGGACGCCCTGGTTCTCGACGAGGCGACCCGCCGCAACCTCGAGCTCAACGCCAGCCTCCAGGACGGCCGCAAGCGAGGCTCCCTGCTCGGGGTCATGGACCGCACGGTGACCGCCATGGGAGGGCGCAAGCTGCGCCGCTGGCTCAATTACCCCCTGGTCGACCCGGCGGCCATCGGGGCTCGCCACGACGCCGTGGGGGAAATGACGGAGAAGAGCCTTCTGCGGGGGGATCTGCGAGAAGCCCTCGACGGGGTCTACGACCTGGAGCGGCTCAACTCCCGGGTGGCCATGGGCAACGCCAACGCCAAGGACCTGGTGGCGCTGCGGGC
>JBFHXN010000539.1:0-2211 GCA_041598955.1 Desulfuromonadales bacterium
CGACAGGGATTGGCTATCCCGTCAGGGGGGGGCCGCCCGCTTGTGGTATGAGCAGATGCACCACCCCCGCCTCTGGAAGGAGAGTTTCACCAACCTTGGTCCTGCCTTTGACCGCCCTCTGCCAGCAGGTTTCGACGCATCCCAGGTCATGAGAACCATCCTGGAGCACTCTCTTCAGAAGCAGAAGGCTCCCAAGAGAAGTCTCAAGACCTCCCTTCGACGTTTTTTCCGCTTGAAATGATCCGCCGGATCTCTCCGCGGTCCTCCCCAAGATCACCGAGCTCATGTACAATGCACCTTCTCCCGGTACCACAACCTGGATTTCCGGGATGGCCCTAATTGATTTTCTCCAGGAGGCCCGTCATGCCCCGCCCCCTTCTCTTCCAGCCGACCCTCGACCCCGAGCCGGGCTGGACCGACCTCGATCCCCGCTCCCTCATCGGCAGCCGGCGCTCCTTCGTCTCCTCCGATCCCGAGGGGGAGCGGCTGCGGGTGCGCTATTTTCTCGAACCCTCCGACGGGCCCCTCAGGGCCAAGGCCTGGTTCGGCCCGGGTGCCGAGGGGCCTCCGGGGCATGCCCACGGGGGGAGCATGGCCGCCCTGCTCGACGAGGCCATGGGAGTCGCCTGCTGGGCGGCCGGGCACCCTGTCCTCGCCGCGCGGCTCACGGTCCACTTCCGCCGCCCCCTCCCCCTGGGGAGCAGCGTTCTGGTGACGACGGAGCTGCGAATGGTGCGGGGGAACAAGGTCTATACCCGGGGACGACTTCTCGGCCCCCGGGGGACCCTTTACACCGAGGCGGAGGGGCTCTTCATCCGGATCGACCCGGCCCGGGTGGCCGAGGTGCTGGGAGCAGAGAAGGAGGCCGGGGGATGAATGGGACGGGAGAGGCGAAGGGGATCTTCAGGAGGAAAGGTCGGCGAAGGAGATGAGCTCGATCTCTCCGGCCGAGAGGATCTGCGGCAGGGAGGGATCGGTGAGGGCGCGGAGTTCCGCCTCCCTCTGGGCCGTGGAGAAGCCTCCGGCTCCGTCCTGGATGTAGCCGGGGTGGACCATCAGCTCCGTCACCCCCTCGGGGAGCCGGCGCAGGAAGTCGCGAAGGTCTTTCGCCGAGCCGGGGCGGGGATGGCGGATGCCGGCGAAGAAGGAGGGAGAGATGAGCCCAGCCTCCGCGAAGACCCGGCGGGCTCTTCGGGCGAGGGCGCCGAGGAAGAGGGGCTTGGCCCTCCAGGCGTGCCGCAGCCCCCACCCCGCCTCCAGGGGGAGCCGGACCCGGCCGATGCCGTAGCGGCGGGCCAGACGGGCGACCACCGCCGGAAAGCCGGGAAAGATGTGCAGGTGGTTGTTGCCGTCGAGGTGGCTGGGAGCGATCCCCTTCCCGAGCAGCCCCTCGATCTGGGCGGCGAACTCCCCTTCCACCTCCGCCGGGTCGTAGAGCCCCGCAAGGGCCCGCCTCCAGGCCCGGCGCTTGGGGTGAAAGCGGCCGTCCCCGCCGGTCAGGGTGCGGCCGGGGCCCGTCAGGGGGCGCCCCTCGGTGAGGTTGAGGTGGACGCCGACGGCCGGCCCGAAGAGATCCAGAAGCTCCCCGGCGCTCCCCGCGGGCCAGGGGAGATTGGCCAGGGCGCTGGTGCTGGTGACGATCCCCCGGCGGCGCCCCTCGAGGATCCCCCGGCTCCGCGCGGGGTCGCTGGCGAAGTCGTCGGCGTTGACGATCAGGCGCCTCATCCCCCCTCCCCGTCCCGGGCCGAGAGCCCCTTTTCAAAATAGGGAATGTAACAGGGGGCCTGCCGATCCCAGGTCCATCCCTCCTCCACCACGGTCCGGGCCCTTCTCCCCAGGGCCACCCTCAGGTCCCGATCGTCCCGCAGGGCCGCCACCGCCTCCCGGATCGCCTCCACCTGCCTCTCCACCAGCAGCCCGTTTTCCCCGTCGGCGATAAGCTCGGGAGCGAGGCCGACCCGGGTCGAGATGACCGGAACCCCACAGGCCGAGGCCTCCAGGAGGGGATGCGGGCCCCCTTCCGTACGGCTGCAGCAGATGTAGGCGTCGAGCCCCCGGTAGAACTCCACCATCTCCTCCTGGTTGCGCCAGCGCTCTTCCCGGGCCGCCAGTCGCAGGCTCACCCCGGAGAGCCCCTCGAGGGCCGGCAGCAGAAAATCCTCCAGCCCCCGCTTGCCCGGATGGTTCTCCCGGGAGCCGGCCCAGCCGAGA
>JBFHXN010000540.1:0-2209 GCA_041598955.1 Desulfuromonadales bacterium
ATCTCGAGCATGTTGCTGCTGCGGCCGACGGCGAGCCTCTCCTTGAGACCGTAGAATTCTAGGCAGAGCCCGCAGGAGGCGATATCCGCTCCCAGGCAGGCGAGCTTTTCGAGGGCCTCGATGAGCTCGGACCCCCGGCAGGCGAGCTTGACCCCGGCGTTGACGAAGAAGATGGTGTCGACGGTCTGCTCGGCCTCGGTCAGGGTAAAAATGAAGTTCTTGAGCAGGATCCGCCCCAGTTCGGGATCGCCGCTCCCCATCTGGTCGGAGCCGATGTAGACCACCGTTTTGCCTTCGGCGGGAGCCCCGGTCGTGGAGGCGGGGGGGGCTCCGGGAGACAGTTCCAGGGCGAATCCTCCCTCCGTGGTCGATTCCTTCACCCCGTATCCCTGGCTCTGGGCCATGCGGGAGACGTTCTCCCGGGCCGTGGCGTCACCGACCAGAACGGTGAGGGGTTCTCCCGGGGCGGAGAGGAGTTTTTTGCGGGTTTCGACGACGGGCTGGGGGCACTTGTGGGCACGGCAATCGAGGGTATTCATGAACCGGTATTCCCCTGTAGATTAAGAACGCAGACACTATAGTGGTTTCCGAAGGGGATTGCAAGGGGAGAAAGGGCGCGGGAGCGGCCTGGAAAGGCGCCTCGGCTCTGTTACAATGACCCGGGTCTTTCACTCTTCCGGAGGTTGATCATGAGACGTTTCGCATGGAGTCTGCTCCTGTTCTGGGTTTTCCTTTCCCCCGCCGCCGGGGCCGATGCCCTTGGGGATCGGATCGGGGCCGCGCGGGAAGTGGCCCAGCGGTTCATGGGGGAGCTCAAGGAGGAACTGGTTAAGGCCCTTCAGGCCGAGGGTGCGGTGGCGGCCATCGGGGTCTGCGGCGCCAGGGCCCCGGCCATCGCCGTGGGGCTCTCCCTGGAGAGCGGTTGGGAGGTGGGGCGCACGAGCCTTCGGATGCGCAACCCGGGCAACGCGCCGGACCACTGGGAGGGGCAGGTGCTGGCCGAGTTCGAAGCCCGGCGCGGGCGGGGCGAGGAGGTGGCCGGCATGGAGCGGGCCGAGGTGGTGATGGTCGATGGGGTGCAGAAGTTTCGCTACATGAAGGCCATCCCCACCGCCGGCCTCTGCCTGACCTGCCACGGCAGCGCCCTCTCTCCGGAGGTTGTCTCGACCCTGCGGGAACTCTACCCCGAGGACCAGGCGACCGGTTTCGACATCGGGGAGATCCGCGGCGCCTTCACCATCACCCAGCCCCTCGACTGACTCCCCCCTCAGCGGTCGGCCGGCACCAGGCGGGCCACCGACTCCACGTGGGGGGTCTGGGGAAACATGTCGACGGGCTGGACCTCGACGGTGCGCAGCCCCTCGGCCTCGAGCAGGGAGAGATCCCGGGCAAGGGTCTGGGGGTTGCAGGAGACGTAGATCAGGGTCCGGGGGGAGAGGGCACCCAGGGCCTTGAGGACGTCGGGTTCGCACCCCTTCCGGGGGGGGTTGACCACCGCAACGGCGCCGGAAGGGATTTCGAGGGAGAGCTCCTCGATCAGCTCCGAGGCGTCCCCGGCCCTGAAAAGAGAGTTTCTCAGCCCGTTGAGCCGGGCGTTGTCCCGGGCGTTTCTGACGGCCTCCTCCACCACCTCGATTCCCACAACCCGACCGGCATCCCGGGCCAGGGAGAGGGCGATTCCGCCGATGCCGCAGTAGAGGTCGAGGGCGGTCTCCTCCCGGGTCAGGGCGGCCCAGCTGCGGACGAGATCGTAGATGCGGGCGGCCTGGTCGTGGTTGACCTGGAAGAAGGAGGCCGGGGAGATGGCCAGGCGGGTTTCGCCCACCTGGTCGAGCAGGTAGGGGGCCCCCAGCATCTTGAGGGTGTCGCGGCCGAGGATGACGTTGCCCGAGGAGGGGTTGACGTTCTGCTGCACCGAGACGACCTCGGGAACCTTCTTCACCAGCCACTTGGCCAGATGGGTGATCTCCCTGAAGTTGCGCTCGGCGGTGACGAAGGTGACCAGCGCCCTGTTGTGGAGGGGGCTGACCCGCACCAGCAGATAGCGCAGGATGCCCCGCCCTTTCCGGGGATCGTAGGTCCAGACCCCCTGTCGGTCCACCTCCTCCCGCACCACCTGAACCACGCGGTTGATCAGCGGATGATGCAGGGGGCAGTCGCCGATGTCGACCACATCGTGGCTTCCCCGGCGATAGAGGCCGATCTTGAG
>JBFHXN010000541.1:0-2209 GCA_041598955.1 Desulfuromonadales bacterium
CCGGATGGTCGCCCCCTGGATCTGCGCCAGGGTCGCGTAATAGGAATAGGAGGGATGGACGTAGCCGACCTCCTCCCCCTCGCCGGCGAAGGCCCGGATCAGGTTGTTGAGCAGCTCGTCGGAACCGTTGGCGGTGATCACCCAGGAGGGATCGAACCCGTAGAGGGACGCGGCGGCCTCCCGCATGGCCCGGCTTCCGGCGTCCGGGTACTTGCGCAGGTTCCCGGCGTCGGAGCCGACCTCCTCCAGGATCGCCTCCCGCACCCTCGGCGAGGGGGGGTAGGGATTCTCGTTGGTGTTGAGCTTGATCCAGCTCTGCTCGTCGGCGGGCTGGAAGCCGGGGACGTAGCCGGCCATGGAGGCGATGTCGGGACGCAGGGGAATCATCTGGAAACTCCGGAAAGATGGCAAAACCGACTTTAAAACCCCAGCAGCTTGTCCCGCTCCTTGTTCAGGAAGTCGGCGAGGAGCTTTTTGCCCTCCTTGGGCATGGCGGGGGGGCCGACCTCCAGGAACTCCTCGAGGGCCGGGCCGATGTTGAGGCGGAAGTTGTTCTTCCACTCCCCGTGACGCTCGAGGTTCTTCATCTCGATGACCACCGCCGGGGCGGGTCCGACGTCGAACCCCTCCCGATCCCGCTGCCGGGGGGGGAGCTCCTTCACGGAAAACTTCTTGTAGAGCATAGCGTAGCCGGAGGCGACCACCCGCAGGCCGACCGTGGGAACCTTCTCCGAGGCCTTGTAGTCGATGAGCCCCAGGTCGTTTCCCCGCAGGACCTCGAAATTCTTCACCGCCTGGGGGGCTCCTTCGTAGACCTTCTCGGTCTCGACGATCAGCAGGGGGCGGGAAACCGCTTCGCCGGTTTCGGCGTCGATTACCTTGAACTGGACCGGTCGCTCCCAGCCGAGGGTGAGGGTGATCTCGGCCCGGGCCGCGGGAAGGGCGGCCAGGAGGAGCAGGATGGACAAAATCAATGAGCGTCGCAGCATGAGAGCCTCCATGCAGGGATGGGGGCGGGATCGCCCCGCAATTCCACTATAGCACTCCCTTCGGGGAGAGGCCCCGGGACGGGAGCAGCAGGCCCGCCGTCCGAAACCGACTCTTCCCCCTCCCCCTTGAGGGGGGAGGATCGGGTTGGGGGTGACCGGGGATAGGAGCCTCTGCCTGGCCAAGCCACCCTCCCCCCAGCTCCCCTCAAGGGAGGGGGTGGACATGGCAGCCATCCCCTACCGGTACTCCTCCAGGATCCGGTAGAGCGTGTCCCTTTTCGCCGGCAGGAACCCCGCCCCCCGGGCGAGGTCGACGATCTCCTCCCGCGACAGGCGAAAGGAGCAGCCTGCGGCGGCGACCACGTTCTCCTCGAGCATGGTCCCCCCCAGGTCGTTGGCTCCGAAGAAGAGGGCCACCTGGGCCATCATCGCCCCCTGGGTGACCCAGGAGGCCTGGATGTTCTCCACGTTGTCGAGAAGGATCCGGGAGAGGGCGAGGACCTTGAGGTATTCCACCCCGCTCGCCGTCTCCCCCCCCAGCTCCGTGTTGGCCGGCTGGAAGGTCCAGGGGATGAAGGCGGTGAATCCTCCGGTCCGCTCCTGGATCTCCCGCACCCTAAAGAGGTGCTCGACGATGTCCTCCGGGCGCTCCCTCGAGCCGAACATCATGGTCGCCGTGGTGCGCATCCCCAGGGCATGGGCCTCCTCCATGACGGCGGCCCAGTCCCGCCAGCCGATCTTGTCGGGGGAGATCTCCTTGCGCACCTCGTCCACCAGCACCTCGGCTCCCCCGCCCGGCACCGAGTCGAGGCCCGCCGCCTGAAGGCGCCTCAGGCACTCGGGCATGGAGAGCCCCGAGAGGCGTGCGACGTGGATCACCTCGGCGGGGGAGAGGGAGTGGACCTGCACCTGGGGGAAGCGCCCCTTGATCCGACCGAAGAGCTCCTCGAACCACCCGATCTTCAGGTCGGGATGGAGCCCCCCCTGCATCAGGAGCTGGGTGCCGCCGTGCTCGACGAGCTCCTCCACCTTGCGCTCGATGGTGTCATGGGAGAGGACGTAGGCGTCCGAGGCCCCGGCATCCCGGTAGAAGGCGCAGAAACGGCACTTCGACTGGCAGACGTTGGTGTAGTTGACGTTGCGGTCGACGACGAAGGTCACCCGGCCCTGGGGATGCTTCCTCCTGCGGAGGTCGTCGGCGAGCCGGCCGACGTCGAGGA
>JBFHXN010000542.1:0-2208 GCA_041598955.1 Desulfuromonadales bacterium
GAAAATGATCGTGGTGGGTATTTTGCATTTTGGACAATAGAAATCAAGAAAACCCTTGTCGTTTTCTGCGCCCATGAAATCTTCTGCCCTTAAATTGCTATTTTTACTTTTATAATGTTTATCAAAATCCTGTATATAAAATCTGAGTTCTGAATTACAGTAAGGACAAGTATAAATTGTACTTGTGTCATCATCGTATATATTTAATACAGTTCGATTGAACATTTGATTATTTACGTTGCCTTATAACAGGGATTAGGAGGTAACCGCCATATCGGATAGGGCGGTAACCGTTATATCCGATATACCGGTCACCGGCATATCGGGAAAAATATTCAATGATTTCAGCATGATAATTTTTAATCTTTTTCTTGGGGCTGGTAGATGCCTTTGGGTTGAAAAAAACCGCCAGCCGACGGTTGCCGGCTTGGCGGTAATTTATTGCTTATGATCGAATCCCTTTATCCCTCTCACAACACCTCCCCCTCCTGAGCCAAAACTAATCCCTTCAATACCTTTTTACCGCCCATGAGTCAACGGGAAAGAACCATCCCGGTCCCCTCCCCTGCCTCTTCCCACGCGATCAGATACAAATAGCCTCAGAACGCTTGCGCAACGCGATTGCGTCCTTCCCGCTTGGCGGCATAGAGGGCCTCGTCGGCGGCCTTGATCATCTCTTCGAGGGAGCCCTGTATCTCCTGGCAGAGTCCGATGCTGACGGTGACGGGGATTATTTTCTCCCCGGCTTTGAATTCGGCCTTTGCAACCTGCTTTCTGAGCTTGTCGAAGATAGCGAAGAGCTTTTCGGGGGCCATGCCTGGCACGAGGACGCAGAACTCCTCGCCGCCGAAGCGGGCGACGATGTCGCTTTCTCGGAAGCGGGTCTTGAGCAGCTCTCCGAATTTGCGCAGCACGATGTCCCCGGCGTCGTGGCCGTAGGTGTCGTTGACCTTTTTGAAATGGTCGAGGTCGAGAAGGGCCACCCCCATCTGGAGCTGGCCTCGCTGGGCACTGGCGAAGAGCTTTCGGCCGATCTGGAAAAAATACCTACGGTTGAAGAGTTCGGTGAGAAAGTCCTTGTTGGCCGACTCGCGGATCACCTGGATCGCTTCGAGCATTTCGATGTTCTGGGTGATGCGGCAGTAGAACTCCTCGGTGATGAACCCCTTGTCGATGAAATCGTTGGCGCCGTTCTTGATGAAACGGGCGGAGAGGAGCTGGTCGTTTCCGGCGGAGATGCCGATGACGGCCAGCTCCTCCTTGTCGTACCGGTCTCGGATCTTCTCGGTCAGCTCAAAGCCGTCCATGTCGGGCATCTGGTAGTCGGTGAGCACGAGGCGGATCTCGGGATGGGCGTCGAGGAGCTCGAGGGCCTCCTGCCCGCTGGCGGCCTCGAGCACCTGGTAGCGGTGGACCCGCAGCAGGTCGGCGAGATGCCTGCGGGAGGTGGGGGAGTCGTCCACGACCATGACCTTGATCTGGCGGTTGAGCCAGAGACGCCGGATGAGGGAGACGAGGTAGTCGATGTTGTGGAGGTTCTCCTTGACGACGTAGTCGACCACCCGGTAGGACCAGACGGTCTCGCGCATAGCCTGGCTGAAGGCTCCGGAGAAGATGATGGCGGGCACGCCCCGGGAAACGGCGAGATCGACGATCTCCCCCATGGGGGCGTCGGGGAGGTTGAGATCGAGAAGCCCGGCGACGAAGCCCTCTGTCTCGCTGTCGAGCGCCTCGAGGGCTTCGGCGTAGCTCTTCACCCAGAGGGCTTCAAAGCCCAGGGCGGCCTCGATGCGCCCCTTGACCAGTTCGCCGAAGAGGCGGCTGTCTTCGACAATGAGAACTTTGGGCACGGGGAACCTCCGTGGAGAGACGTGACATTGCATCAAACAACGATTCAAAACAAAGGTATCAACGCAAAGACGCAGAGAACGCTGAGAAAATCGATTCGAGGTAGACGAATTGTCCCTGAATCACTCTGTGCCTTTGCGTCTCCGCGTTAAAAAGCAGGCTTCTGAAACTCCCGCCAGCCGGCCGGGGCCGGGGAATCGAATCTTTCACCCTCACCCCGACCCTCTCCCGTCGAGGGAGAGGGAGGCGGGCTAATATTCAATCACTCTTGGGGCAGCTCCCACCAGAGATCCCCCAGGGGGAAGTAGAGGGCCGCCCTCTCCTCCGTCGCCTGCGAATCGAAGGCCCGCAAGAGCTCCA
>JBFHXN010000543.1:0-2202 GCA_041598955.1 Desulfuromonadales bacterium
CCCCGCCGGGGCCACGGCCGAAGGGGTGGAGGTGGCGCCGGGATGCGCCGTCAAGATCATGACCGGCGCCCCGATCCCCCGGGGGTGCGACGCCGTCGTCCCCTTCGAGGAGACCGAAGAGGCCGGCGACTCGGTGCGCATCCTCGGCCCCGTGAAGCTCCGGGACCATATCCGCTTCCGGGGGGAGGATGTCTCCTGCGGCGAGACGGTCATGCCGGCGGGTACTCTGCTGCGCCCCCCGGAGATCAACATGCTCGCCTCCTTCGGCCAGGTCTTCGCGCCGGTCCACCGCCGTCCCCGGGTGGCGATCCTCTCCACCGGCGACGAGCTGGTGGAGCTCGGCGAACCCCTGGGGCCCGGGCGCATCGTCAACAGCAACTCCATCTCCCTGGCCGCCGCGGTCCGGGAGGCGGGGGGGGAGCCGATCCTCCTCGGCATCGCCCGGGACGAGCGGGAGAGCCTCCGGGAGAAGCTCTCCGAGGGGCTCCGGGCCGACGTCCTGATCACCTCGGCCGGCGTCTCGGCGGGGGACCGGGACCTGGTGCGGGAGGTGCTCGCCGAGCTGGGGGTCGAGCAGCTCTTCTGGAAGATCGAGATCAAGCCGGGTCGCCCCACGGCCTTCGGGGTCAAGGGGGAGACCCTGGTCTTCTCCCTCCCCGGCAACCCCGTCTCGACCATGGTGACCTTCGAGATGTTCGTGCGCCCGGCCCTGCGCCGGATGACGGGACATCGACGGCTCATCCAGCCGACCCTCCCCGCGGTGCTGCGGGAGCCGGCCCGCAAGAAGGCGGGGCGGGTGCAGTTCCTGCGGGTGCGGGTGGCCGAAGGGGAGGGGGGGCTGGAGGCCTCGAGTTCCGGCGACCAGAACACCGGCATCCTGCGCACCATGGTCCAGGCCAACGGCATCGCCATCCTTCCCGCCGAACTCGGCGACCTGCCGGCGGGCGCGGCGGTGGAGGTCCATCTCCTCGATCCCGCCGGCGCCCTGTAGGGGTGCTCTCAGAATGCAACGGGCTTGTGAATCTAATTCCGAAGCGGTTCTTTAACTCGAAAGAAGATCACCTCAACGCAAAGTCGCAAAGAATTCGGAACAAGACGCAAAGGGACTCCAGAAGGGTTACACTCTCTTCTTTGCGTCTTTCTTATATTCTTGGCGCCTTTGCGTTATAAGCCTTTGTTTTGGTTATAGGTCAGTTCCGAAATGCAATCCATCCCAGGAGGACCGTCCATGGCCGTTCCAGCCGTCTCCTTCGTCGCCAAGTCGGGCACGGGAAAGACCACCCTGCTCGAAAAGGTGATCGCCGAGCTCAAGGCCCGGGGCTATCGTCTCGGCGTCATCAAGCACGACGCCCACCGCTTCGACATCGACCACCCGGGCAAGGACAGCCACCGCCTCACGGCGGCCGGCGCCGACACCATGCTCATCAGCTCCCCCGAGAAGCTCGCGGTGGTGAAGAAGCACCCCGCCTCCCCCCCCATCGAGGAGCTGATCGCCACCTACTTCGGCGACGTCGACCTCGTCCTCACGGAGGGGTTCAAGAAGAGCGGCCTCCCCAAGATCGAGGTGCACCGGGCCGAGCGGAGCCCCACCCTGCTCTGCCGGGGGGAGGAGCACGACCCGACCCTGCTCGCCGTGGCGAGCGACGAGCCCCTCGACCTCGACGTGCCGGTGGTCGATCTCAACGACCCGGCCGCCGTGGCCGACCTGGTGGAGCGGCTCTTTCTGAAGCCCTCCGGCGGGGCCTGATCTCGCGACAAGGCGAATCCCCCTTGCCTTCATCCGCCCAGGCGGATATAGTGCTCCCCATGAAAAAGACCGCCCGGCTCTTCAAGGCCCTCTCCGACGAAACCCGCCTGCGCATCCTGGCCCTGCTCTGCCGGGGGGAGCTCTGCGTCTGCGAGCTGATGGCGGTGCTGGAGCTTCCCCAGTCGACGGTCTCCCGGCACCTGGCCTATCTGCGCAACGCCTCCCTGGTTCTCGACCGGAGGCAGGGGGTCTGGATGTACTACCGCCTCGCCCCCGGGGAGGACTCCCTCCACCGGGAACTCCTCGATCTGCTTGCCCGGCGCCTGGAGCCCCTTCCCGAAGCCCGGCGGGACCTCGCCCTGCTGGAGGAGAAGGGGAGCGGGGAAGAAGTGGGCGGATGCTCGTAGGGTGGAATAAGGCCCGAAGGGTCGTTTCCACCGGTTGTCCCGGCGGGA
>JBFHXN010000544.1:0-2198 GCA_041598955.1 Desulfuromonadales bacterium
GAGGCGATCAAGGGGGAGATCGCCGTGCCGGTCATCTGCGCCGAGGAGGTGATCGCCGTCATCTGTCTCGACAGCCTGCGCGCCGGCTACTTCACCGACGAGCACCGGCGGATCCTGATGATCATCGAGCGGATGATCGCCCGGCACCTCTCCGACCTGCAGCGCATCGAGAAACTCACCGGCGAGGTCAACCGCCTGCGCTCCGACGTGGGGTACAAGGACCCGAAGGTCTCCTCCTACAAACTCGGCAACATCATCGGCAACTCTCCCAAGGCCGGAGAGATCGTCGACTTCATCCAGCGCATCACCCCCCCCCTGTTCAACCGCATCGCCCTGTGGCATCGCAGCGGCGTGCAGGAGGCGACCCTCGGTCTCCCCTCCATCCTCATCACCGGAGACACGGGCAGCGGCAAGGAATTTCTCTTCAACAACATCTACTCCCGGCTCAACGAGATCTACCAGGGGAAGCTCAGCTCCCAGGAGGAACTCCCCCTCAAGAAGACCAACATTGCAGCCTACAGCGGGGAGCTCACCTACTCGGAGCTCTTCGGCCACAAGCGGGGGGCCTTCACCGGGGCCCACGCCGACCGCAAGGGGATCCTGGAGGAAGGGCACGGGGGGGTTGTCTTTCTCGACGAGATCGGCGATGCCGACCCCAAGACCCAGGTGCAGCTGCTGCGCTTTCTCGACAACGGCGGCTTCGTGCGCCTGGGGGAAAACCAGACCCGCTACGCCCGGGTGCTGCTGGTGGCCGCCACCAACAAGGACCTTCGACAGCTCATCGCCAAGGGGCTCTTCCGGGAAGACCTCTTCCACCGCCTCTCGGAGCTCACCGTGCGGGTCCCCTCCCTCAACGACCGCCAGGAGGACGTCGCCGACCTCGCCACCCACTTCCTGGGCAAGCTCTGGCGGGTCTACAAGCGACCCGAGGAAAAGGACGAGGACGGCCCCGCCCTCACCCGGGGAGCCCAGGCCCTGCTCACCCACCACCGCTACACGGGGAACATCCGGGAGTTGAGGAGCATCCTGCTGCGGGCCCTGCTCTTTCGCAAGGGACGGGTCATCGGCGAGGAGGACATCGCCCGGGTCCTCGAACCCCCACCCCTCCCCCCGGCGGCGGAGCCGGCCCAGAGGCTCGCCACCCAGGTGGCCCAGGAGATCTTCGCCGCAATCCACGAGGGGCGGGAGACCTTCTGGAGCGGGGTCTACGAGCCCTTCAGCGAAAAGCGCATCGCCCGCGACGTGGTGGTGGAGGTGGTCAACCTCGCCCGCCGGCAGGGGGCCGCCACCATGCCCCGCATCGCCCGCCTTCTGGGCGCCTGCGACCCCAACGCCGACGAAACCCAGGAGCGGCGTGATTTTTTCAAGTTCAAGAACTTCCTCTACAAAACCATCAAGATCGCCTGAGACACCCCCCCTGACCAGCCCCTGCGGAGCCGCCCATGGAAGAGCAAGTCAAGACCATCCTCTTCGACCCCCTCGTCGGAAAGATCGTCACCGCCCTGCTGCTCCTTGTCCTGCTCAAGGTGATCATCAGCTTTTCCCAGCGCCTGCTCGCCAACCGCATCCAGAACAAGGAGGCACGCTACAGCCTGCGAAAATTCGTCGGCTTTTTCGGCTATATCCTCGCCATCCTCCTGCTCACGGCCATCTTCAGCGACCAGATGAGGGGAATGACCGTCGCCCTCGGCGTGACCGGCGCCGGCATCGCCTTCGCCCTGCAGGAGGTCATCGCCAGCATCGCCGGGTGGATCGCCGTCTCCTTCGGGCAGTTCTACCGCATCGGCGACCGCGTCCAGCTGGGGGGAATCAAAGGGGACGTGATGGACATCGGCATGCTGCGCACCACCATCATGGAGGTCGGCGACTGGGTCCGCGGCGACGCCTACAACGGAAGAATCGTCCGGGTCGCCAACAGCTTCGTTTTCAAGGAACCGGTTTTCAACTACTCGGCCGACTTCCCCTTCGTCTGGGACGAAATCAGCGTCCCCGTCAAATACGGCAGCGACTACCGGCAGGCCCGAAAAATCCTCGAGGAGGTCGCCCTGGAGGCCGTTGGGAGTTACATCCCCTTCGCCCGGGACACCTGGCGGGAGATGGTCAAGAAGTACATGATCGAAGAGATTTCCGTGGAACCGGGGGTCTTTCTCCAGGCCAATGACAACTGGGCCGAGTTCACCCTGCGCTATGTCGTCGAC
>JBFHXN010000545.1:0-2195 GCA_041598955.1 Desulfuromonadales bacterium
TCACCCCGTCTCCCGCGACTCCTGCTCCTCTTTTTCGTACACCCCCTTGAGCTCGTCCCGGATCGTCCCCTCCCAGAGTTTCGCCCCGGCGATATAGGCGACGCGCCCGATGCGATGGGAGGCGACGGGGGTGGTCAGCACGACGAAGGCGAGGGTGGCCAGGGCGCGCCCGGTGACCCCCGCCTGGTCGAAATGGATGATCAGCGCCAGCAGCAGCAGTCCGATCCCCAGGGTGGAGGCCTTGGCGCTGCACGACATCCGCAGAAAGAGGTCGGGCATCCGAAGCAGGCCGAGGGCGGCGATGAAGATGAATCCCGCCCCGGCGACGAGCAAGGCGCACACCAGAGTGTCGTTCATATCCCCCCCCTGAGTTCCGAATACCAGGCGAAGGCGATAACCCCGAGAAAGGCGATGATCGCCCAGATGCTCGCGACGTCGACGAGGACCGGCTGCTCGCTGTCGATGGCGGTGACGATGATGACCCCCGCCGAGGCGGCGGCGATCAGGTCGAAGGCGACGATGCGGTCGGCCAGGGTGGGCCCCCGCAGCAGGCGGAGGAATGAGAGGGCCATCGCCCCCGCCAGCAGCGGGAAGACGATGAAGGAGGTCACGGCGTGAAGGGTCATCGGAACAGCTCCTTGATGCGGCGTTCGAAACGGTCCTTGATCTCCTGACGGGTTTTCTCCACATCGGTGACATACATGGCGTGGATGTAGAGGGTCTTGCGGTCCGGGGAGATGTCGAGGCTCAGCGTCCCGGGGGTGAGGGTGATGAGGTTCGCCAGGGAGGTGATCTCCATGTCGCTCTCCAGGTCGAGGGGGATCGCCACGATCGCCGGCCGCATGCGGTGGCGGGGGGTGAGGATGTCCCAGGCGATGCGGAGGCTGGCCAGGACGAGCTCCCGGAGGAAGAAGAGGAGAAAGGCCGCCCAGAGCAGGCTTTTCCTCAGGTAGTAGAGGAGCGGGACGCTGCCGCGGACCGGCCTGTTCACCCAGAGGACGAGGGAGCTCAGGACGAACCCGAGGGCGAAGTTGGGTGCCGAGAAATCGCCGGTGAGGGCCATCCATATCACCGGGAGGAAGAAGATACCGATAAAGCGCATCATCCGCCACCTCCCAGTACGGCGAGGATGTACCCCCCGGGGTTGAGGAGCTGCTCGGCAGCCCGCAGGGCGAGGCTGAAGAGAGGCTGCGCCAGCAGACCCATGGTCACGCTCAGCAGCGCCAGGGTCGTCATCGGGAGAAAGAAGGAGACCCTGGCCCCCGTCGGCAGATGCCTCTCCCCATCCTGCGGTCCCTCCTCGTGGGGAGTCCCCCAGAAGGCTTTCCCCCAGATCTTGGTCATGGAGAGGAGGGTGAGCAGCCCCACCGCGAGGGCGGTGGCCGCGAGGAGGTAGCTCTCCTCCTTCAGGGCGGCCCAGATCAGGAGGAATTTGGACCAGAACCCCGGCAGGGGGGGATCCCCGCAAGGGCGAGGGCCGAGACCAGAAAGAGGAGGGAGAGTCCCGGAGCCGAACGGCTCAGTCCGCCCAATCGAGAGAGTTCCGTACTCCCCCGCAACTGCTGGATGACCCCGCTGACCAAAAAGAGGTTCGATTTGGCCAGGATGTTGTGAATCATGTGGATGATGGCGCCGGCCAGGGCCAGGGGGGAGTAGAGCCCCAGGCCCAGGGTCATGTACCCCACCTGGCTGATAATGTGGAAGGAGAGCAGACGGCGCATCTCCCACTGGGCCACCGCGCCGAGGACGCCGGTGACCATGGTCAGGGCCGAGAGCAGCAGGATCAGGTTGTGGGTGAAGGGGACCTCCTGGGTGAAAAGGAGGGTAAAGGTCCGCACCAGGGCGTAGACCCCCACCTTGGTCAGAAGCCCCGCGAAGAGGGCCGAGACCGCGGGCGGGGGGGTGTGGTAGGAGGCGGGGAGCCAGAAGAAAAAGGGGAAGAGCGCCGCCTTGATCCCGAAGGCCGCCAAAAAAAGCATCGCCAGGGTGGTGCTGAGCCCCGGGCGGCTCACCTCGGCGAGCTGCCGGGCGAGGTCGGCCATGTTAAGTGTGCCGACCACCCCGTAGAGAATCCCCAGGGCGGAGAGGAAGAAGGTGGAGCCGACCAGGTTCAGGGTGACGTACTTGACACCCCCTTCGAGCTGCCCCCGCTCCCCCCCCCAGGGCGATCAGCGCGAAGGAGGCCATCAGCATGA
>JBFHXN010000546.1:0-2188 GCA_041598955.1 Desulfuromonadales bacterium
ATGACCGCGCCTACCAGACCGACCCCGAGTCGGCCTTCGGCGGCATCATCGCCTTCAATCAGGCGCTCGACGCCGACACCGCCCAGGCGATCGTCGACAAGCAGTTCGTCGAGGTGATCATCGCCCCGAAAGTCTCGGCCGCCGCCTCCGAGGTCGTCGCCGCCAAGAAGAACGTGCGGCTGCTCTCCTGCGGCTCCTGGCCCGCGGAGCCCGCGCCCCGGCTCGACCTCAAGAGGGTCAACGGCGGCATGCTGGTCCAGGACGCCGACCTGGCCCTGACGGGCGAGCTCAAGGTCGTCACCCGAAGGGCTCCCAGCGAGCAGGAGATGCGCGACCTGCTCTTTACCTGGCGGGTCGCCAAGTTCGTCAAGAGCAACGCCATCGTCTACGGCAGGGATGGGATGACCATCGGCGTCGGCGCCGGGCAGATGAGCCGCGTCAACTCGGCGCGCATCGCCGTCATCAAGGCCGAGCAGGCGGGACTGGAGGTCAAGGGTTCGGTGATGGCCGCCGACGCCTTCTTCCCCTTCCGCGACGGCCTCGACAACGCCGCAGCCGCGGGGGTCACCGCGGTCATCCAGCCCGGCGGGTCGATCCGCGACGAGGAGGTGATCGCCGCCGCCGACGAGCACAACATCGCCATGGTCTTTACCGGCATGCGTCATTTCCGGCATTAACAAGAAGACGGTCCGACTTGTCCGACCTGTCGGACAGGTCGGACGCTTTTGAGGAGCATTCCATGAAAATCCTGGTCGTCGGCGGCGGAGGCCGCGAGCATGCCCTGGTCTGGAAGATCGCCCAGTCCCCCCTGGCTGAGAAGATCTGGTGCGCACCGGGCAATCCCGGCATCGCCGCCCTGGCCGAGTGTGTCGACATCCCCGTGGAGGCCGTCGAGAAGCTGCGCGATTTCGCCCTTCGGGAAAAGGTCGACCTCACCGTGGTCGGACCTGAAGTCCCCCTGACCCTCGGCATCGTCGATCTCTTCGAGGCCTCCGGACTCGCCATCTTCGGCCCGAGCCGGGCGGCGGCCCAGATTGAGGGGAGCAAGAGCTTCTCCAAGGACCTGATGGCCAAGTACGGCATTCCCACCGCCGCCTACCGGACCTTCACCGACCGGGACGAGGCGGCGGCCTACATCCGGGAGCAGGGGGCCCCCATCGTGGTCAAGGCCAACGGCCTCGCCGCTGGCAAGGGGGTCATCGTCGCCCTGACCGTGGAGCAGGCCCTGGCCGCCATCGACGAGATCATGGTCGAGGGGGTTTTCGGCGCCGCGGGAAACAGCGTCGTCATCGAGGAGTTCATGGCCGGCGAGGAGGCCTCTTTCTTCGCCTTCACCGACGGCAGAAACATCCTCCCCCTGGCTTCGGCCCAGGACCACAAGCGGGCCTACGACGACGATCAGGGGCCCAATACGGGCGGTATGGGGGCCTACTCACCGGCCCCGGTGGTGACCGAGGCCCTCTACCGGCAGATCGTCGAGACCATCGTCCGGCCGACCGTCGAGGGGATGGCCAAAGAGGGGATTCCCTACCGGGGCATCCTCTACGTCGGTTTGATGATCGAGGAGGGGAGGCCCCGGGTGGTGGAGTACAACGCCCGTTTCGGGGACCCCGAGGCGCAGCCTCTGCTGATGCGGATGAAGTCCGACATCGTACCGGTGCTTGCTGCCTGCGCCCGGGGTGAGTTGACCCAGACCGAGCTTGCGTGGCACGACAAGGCCGCCGTCTGCGTGGTCATGGCTTCGGGCGGCTATCCGGGCCCCTACGAGAAGGGGAGAGTGATCCGGGGGCTCGACGAGGCAGCGGCGATTCCCGACCTGCTCGTCTTCCATGCCGGAACCGCCTTCCTGAAGGGGGAGGTGGTCAACGTCGGCGGGCGGGTGCTCGGCGTCACGGGCCTCGGCGCCACCGTGCGGGATGCCATCGACCGGGCCTACCAGGGGGTGAAGGCCATCTCCTGGGAGGGGGCCCACTACCGCGCCGACATCGGAAAAAAGGCCCTCGGGCGATAAGGGGCAGACAAAAGGCGTTCCTTCTGCTCCCCAGCCCCTCCCTCTTCGAAGGGCCTGCTCCAGGGCGCGGACGAATGCCGGGGTCTTGGGGGGGCATGAATTCGAGCATTCCGACCTTTTCGCTCAATAAAGGTCTTGGGGATTCAGGCTGATTTCCCACCGCCCCGCTTTTTCATG
>JBFHXN010000547.1:0-2179 GCA_041598955.1 Desulfuromonadales bacterium
CCCCTCGAAGGGAAGGAGCTGGCAGCCAACGACCCCAAAATGGTCGCCATCGAGGCCTACGTCCACTGGGAGCGCCGGGGGGTTCCTTTGGCGCCTGGGAAGCACTAAGAAGGGCTTTTCACCAAACTGTCACCCCCACCCCTGCCCTCCCCCCTCGAGGGGGAGGGGGACCCACCCCGGAAGGATCGATGGTCGCTGAAATAACAACCCCGAGGCTCGCCGAGCCTCGGGGTTTTCTCTTCGGGCGCCTTCTTCCCGACCTGTGCCGACATGGTCCTTCGCCACGGACTTCCGGCAAAGCGCCCGCATGCCCCCTCTCCCTTGAGGGGAGAGGGTCGGGGTGAGGGTGAACGCCCCCCCACAGGAGGAGGGATGGGCTTTCGCAACGGCCTCCTAGAGAAGCTGCCGCGCCGCCGTCTGGACCGGGTCCCAGACCGGCGAATAGGGGGGGGCGTAGGAGAGATCGAGGTCGACGAGGTTCTGCACGGTCATCCCGGCGTGCAGGGCGGTGGCGAGGATGTCGATGCGCTTGGCCGCCCCCTCGATGCCGACGATCTGCCCTCCCAGGAGCCGGCCGCTCCCCTTCTCGGCCAGAAGCTTGACGGTGATCGGCCCTGCTCCGGGATAGTACCCCGCGCGGGTCTTGCTCCGGATGGTCGCCGTCTCGAAGTCGAGACCGATCCCGCGGATCTCCTTTTCCTGCAGGCCCGTCCGGGCCACCTCCACCTTGCAGATCTTGCTCACCGCCGTCCCCACCACGCCGGGGAAGGTAGCGTACCCTCCCGCGAGGTTGACCCCGGCCACCGTCCCCTGCTTGTTGGCCACGGTCCCCAGGGCGATGTGGACGGGGCGGCGGCTCACCAGGTGGAAGGATTCGGCGCAGTCGCCGGCGGCCCAGATCCCTTCGACGGAGGTCTGCTGCCGGGGGTTGACCCGGATGGCTCCCCGGACTCCGAGGAGGATTCCGGCCTCCTCGGCCAGCCGGCTGTTGGGGCGTGTCCCCATCCCCAGAATGACAAGCTCCGCCGGCAGGGTCCGCTGGTCGGTCACCACCGCCGTCACCCGCCCCTCCCGGGTCTCGAAGCCGGAGAGGGCTTCCTTCAGATAAAGGGAGACGCCGATCTCCCGCAGGGCGTCTGAAACCAGGCTCCCCATGTCGGGATCGAGGGTCTCCATGACCTGCTCCCCCCGCTGCACCAGGGAGACATCCATTCCCCGCCGCACCAGGGCCTCGGCCATCTCCAGGCCGATATACCCCCCTCCGACCACCACGGCCCGCTTCGGTTTCTCGGCGGCGAGAAACTCCTGGATCCGGATGCCGCTTCTCAGGGTGGAGAGGCCGAAGATTCCGGCCCCGTCGCTTCCGGGGAACTCGGGGCAGAAGGGATGGGCGCCGGTGGCGATCAGCAGCTCACCGTACCCCTCCCAGCTCTCCGCCCCATCCTCGCGGCGCCGAACCCGGACGCGTCCCCCCGCCGGATCGATGGCCGTCACCTCGTGGCCGACCCGGGCGTCGATGTTGTACTTCTCCCGGAACTTCTCCGGGGTGCGGGCGATGAGCTCTTCGGCCCTCTCCACCATGCCGGCGATGAGGTAGGGCATGCCGCAGGCCGAGTAGGAGGTATGGGGGGATCGCTCGAAGACGACGATCTCCCGGTCGGGGTCTTCCCGCCGCACTTTCGAGGCGGCGCTCATTCCCGCCGCGTCCCCTCCGATCACAACAAGTCTATCCTTGGCCATCGAATCACTCCCTCCAATGATAATAAGTAAGAAACCCGAACTCCCTGCCCGGGATCAGCCGGGGAGCCCGGCCAGAAATCCGAGCAGGGCCAGGTTGAAGGCCTCGGGGCGCTCGAGGTTGGCCATGTGACCCGCCCCGGCGATGAGGGTGAAGGTCGCATTGGGGAGCCCCGCCTCGAGGATCCGGCTCTGCTCCGGGGGGATGGCCCGGTCCTGGTCGGCCCCCACCACCAGGGCCGGCAGGCCGAACTCTCCCAACCGGCCCGTATAGTCGGGGCGGTCCCGCATGGCCAGAAGCCCCGCGGCGAGACCCCGGGGGGAGGTGGCGGTCATCCAGCCCCGCACCTCCTCCACGAGCTCGGGCCGGCGGCGCACCGTATCGGGAGCGAAGAGCACCCCCTCGAAGGCTTCGGCCACCACGTCCCCGCCCCGGGCCTCC
>JBFHXN010000548.1:0-2178 GCA_041598955.1 Desulfuromonadales bacterium
AACAAAGGGCGGGGCGCCGCAGCAGCTGAAGGAGGTTTTTTCGATGACGCAGGCCCCCTCGGGGACGAGTCCGGCGACGGTCGGTCCCAGTCCGGCTGGGTACTGTTCAGTGAAGATCACCGGCAGATCGAGGATCCCTGCGGCCGATACCAGAAGGCGGAGTTTCCCCAGAATCCGCCGGTAGACCTCCGGGTCCATGGCCGGAACCAGGCGCTGCTGTACGTCGACCACCACCAGGGCCGTGGCCGTGCGGGGGAGCCAGAGGCTCTCGAGATCCTGATTCATGGTCAGTCCTCCTTGGGTGTTGACCCCTCGATGATGCAGAAACCGCTGTCGTGAACGGCGTGGTCCTCGGCCAGATACATATCTTCGAGGACCTTGTGGAAATGTTTGGCAACAACCTTGCGCTTGACCTTCAGGGTCGGGGTGACCTCACCTTCCTCTCCGGAAAAATCCCGGGAGAGGAGGGTGAAGCGTTTCACCCGGCCGAAGGGGGGGCGGTCGTGCTGGAGGGCGTCGATGCGGCGCCGGATCAGATCGAGAATCCTGGGGTGGTTGACCAGGTCGCAGTGGTTGAGAAAGTCGATCTTCTTGTAGCGGGCATACTTTTCCAGATTGTCGAAGTTGGGGACCAGCAGTGCCGTCAGGAAGGGCTTGCGGTCCCCGTGGATCATGGCGTTGGCCAGGTACTTGTCGGTTTTGAAGAGATTCTCGAGGTTCTGCGGGGCGACGTTCTCGCCGCCGGCGGTGACGATCAGGTCCTTCTTGCGGTCGGTGATCGCCAGAAATCCATCGGCATCGAGCTCGCCGATGTCCCCGGTTCGGAGCCAGCCGTCGACGAAGGCCGCCGCCGTATCCTCGGGGCGGTTCCAGTATCCCTTGAAGACCCCGGGGCCCTTCACCAGGATCTCGCCGTCGTCGGCGATGCGAACCTCGGTCCCGGGGATCGGTCGCCCGACCGTGCCGAGGCGCAGGGCCGACGGGGTGTTGGCGGCGATCACCGGAGATGTCTCCGTTAGTCCGTACCCCTCGTAGATCGGAATTCCCGCAGCCAGAAAGAATTCGGCGATCTCCGCGCCGAGGGGTGCCCCCCCTGAGACGAAAAAGCGCAGCCGTCCCCCGAGCGGGGTCTTGAGCTTGGAGAAAACCCCGGCGCGGGAAAGGGCCGCCAGCAGCCGTTGCGACAGGGACGGCCGTTCTCCGGCGAGCTCCGTCTGCACCAGGGAACGGCAGGCCTTGAGGGCGCCGAAGAAGAGCTGTTTTTTCACCATCGACCCGGCGAGGACCCGTTCCATGATCCGGGCGTACATCTTTTCATAGAGCCGGGGGACGCTGATGACCACGGTCGGTCCGACCTCGGCGAGGTTGTGGGGGACCGATTCGAAATTCTCGGCGTAGGCGATGACCGTCCCCTGGTGCAGCATCAGGTAGTACCCCGCCATCCGTTCGAAGACGTGGGAGAGGGGGAGGAAGGAGAGACACTGGTCGGTCGGCCCGATGTCGAAGAGCTGCAGGCAGGCTTCGATGTTGGAGAGAAAGTTGCGGTGAGAGAGTATCACCCCTTTGGGGAGGCCGGTGGTGCCGGAGGTGTAGACGATGGAGGCTGGGTTGTCGGGATTGCCGTCGGCGAGGCGCCGCTCCAGTTCGGCTTCGTCCTCCCCTCGCCCCCCCTGGAGAAACTCCTTCAGGGGGGTGATGGCGGGGTGGGAATGCTCCCCGACCAGGAGCACGACCTGCTCCAGCTCCGGAAGGGCGTCGAGGTGCTCGGCCAGCTCCGTCGCCAACAGGGGGGAGTAGAGAAAGAGGAGACGGCTCCCCGAGTCCTTGACGATGTGCAGCAGGGTCTCGAGCCCTTCGGTGTGATAGACCGGCGCGGAGACCCCGCCACAGCCAAGGATGCCCAGGTCAGCGTAGAGCCAGTCGGGGCTGTTCGGGGCCAGGATGGCGACCCGCTCCCCCGGTTCCAAGCCCAGTGCCAACAGGCCAAGGCCGAAGCTGCGGATCGATTCGGCCATGGCTGCCCAAGAGATGTCGGCATAGACGCCACCGCTCTTGCGGCGCAGGGCGGTCCGGGTGCCTAGCCGTTGGGTCTGGGCGAAAACCATGCGGGGCAGGGTCTGGTCCATGGGGCCTCCATAAAAAGAGATTGCCTTGGTAGGGGCTGCTGCTGTTACCCTA
>JBFHXN010000549.1:0-2171 GCA_041598955.1 Desulfuromonadales bacterium
GATATCGCCTCCTGCGGGCTCTGCCTCGAATTCTACGGCCTCAAGGAGAGGCTCGCCGTCGGCCGCAGCAGCAATATGCTCGAGATCGTCGAGGGGCTGCAGAAGGCCGGGCGGATCCTTCGCCCCTGAGAACTCTATGTCTGTTGCATGGGAGTAGGTAGTAGTCTGGTGACGCTCCCGGTCTTCAAAACCGGTGGGGGGCGTATCCCGTCCCCGGTGGGTTCGATTCCCATCTACTCCCGCCAGTTCCCTGACAGCCTCCCCGGATTCCCTGGCGAACCGGGGAGGCTTTTCTCGTCGGCCCCCCCGCGGGCCGGGGATGATACCCCATGAGCCCCAAGTCGCCCCCACAGAACTGCAACGCCCTCTGCCTGAAGTGCCTGCGCAACTGCAGGCAACCGGCGTCCGTGGTGCTGGTCGACTGCCCCCGATTCTTTCCCCTCCCCTTCCGGGTGGACAAACACAAGTTCACCCAGCTCGACCTCTTCGCCCCCCCGGGAGAATAACACCCGACCGCGGCAACCTTGTATCCTCTGGTCGTCTATGGTATTTTCCAGGGCGTTTTCCACGGCTTAGCAACCACATCGGGCCACACCATCCAACCTGTGAAGGGACCATGACCGACAAGAACGCACTGCTGCGCCGCCTGCCGGCCGTCGACCGCGTACTTCACGCCCCGTCCCTGCAGGGGCTGACCGCCACCGTCCCCTCCCCGCTGCTGCTCGAGGCCGCCCAGCAGGCCGTCGAGGCCCTGCGCCGCCGCATCCTGCGATCCGACGGAGAGCTACCGGAAGGGGCTTTCGATGTCGAGGCCGTCGCCTCGGACGCGGCCACCCTCGCCGTCGCCAAGTCGGCGCCCAGCCTGCGCCCCGTCCTCAACGTCACCGGCACCCTGCTCCACACCAACCTCGGCCGCGCCCCCCTGAGCGATGCGGCCCTGGAGGCCATGGCCGCCGTCTCCCGCTCCTACTCAAACCTTGAGCTCGACCTCTCCACCGGCGAGCGGGGGCATCGCTACAGCCACGTCGAAGAGCTTCTCTGCCGGCTCACCGGAGCCGAGGCGGCCACCGCCGTCAACAACAACGCCGGGGCCGTCCTGCTTGGCCTCACCGCACTCTGCAAGGGGCGGGAAGCCATCGTCTCCCGGGGGGAGATGGTGGAGATCGGGGGGGCCTTCCGCGTCCCCGACGTCATGGCCGCCGGCGGGGTGCTGCTGCGGGAGGTCGGGACCACCAACAAGACCCACCGCCGCGACTACGAGGAGGCCATCGGCGAGCAGACGGGGCTTCTGCTCAAAATCCATACCAGCAACTACCGTATCGTCGGCTTCACCAGCGCCGTCTCCGGGGCCGAAATGGTCGAGATCGGCCGCCGCCGGGGGCTCCCCGTGATGGAGGATCTCGGCAGCGGCATGCTGATGGACCTCTCGGCCTTCGGCCTCCCCCAGGAGCCGACGGTGGCCGAGGCGGTTTCCGCCGGGATCGACGTGGTGACCTTCAGCGGCGACAAGCTCCTGGGAGGCCCCCAGGCCGGCCTGATCGTCGGGCGCCGGGACGCCGTCGACAGGATCCGCCGCCACCCCATGGCGCGGGCCCTGCGCATCGACAAGCTGACCCTGGCCGCCCTCGAGGCGACCCTGCGGCTCTACCTCGACCGGGAGCGGGCCCTGCGGGAGCTTCCGGTCCTGCGCATGCTCTCGGTGACGGCCGAGGAGCTGAAAACCCGCTGCCGGAGCCTCTCCCGGAGAATCAGCGCCGTGGCTCAGGACACCCTCGATGTTGAGGTGGTGGCCGAAGCCTCCACCGTCGGAGGCGGCGCCCTCCCCCTCACCGAACTCCCCGGTTTCGCCCTTGCCCTGAGCCCCCGTTCCCTTTCCGTGGACGAATTCTCCGGACGCCTGCGCCTCGGCATCCCAGCGGTGGTGGGGCGCATCCAGGAGGGGCGCTTCCTGGTCAACCCGCGCACCCTCGCGCAGGCCGAGGAGAAGGCCCTGGTCGCCGCCGTCGCCGCAGCGCTGGCCCACCGGGAGGCCTGAGATGGCCGCTCCCCAGGCGCAGCACGTCATCATCGGCACCGCCGGCCACGTCGACCACGGCAAAACGGCGCTGATCCGGGCTCTCACCGGGGTGGAGACCGACCGCCTCAAGGAGGAGAAGGCCCGGGGGATCTCC
>JBFHXN010000550.1:0-2171 GCA_041598955.1 Desulfuromonadales bacterium
GCTGGAAGGCTGCGGGGCCCTTTCTCCATTGGATCCAAGCGGTATTCCTCTGGACCCTCCAGGAGCCGATCCCAAATGGGGATGGAGATGTCCTAATGGGAAGGATGGGGCCCGCGGGGGGGTGATGGTCTTTTGGCGGCGGCCCGGGGAAGATGTGACAAAAAAGCGACCAAGGAACCGGGAATCATTGTCTTTTTTTGCTGCCCAGGATTCCCTCGAGAAGGATGAGAAGGCTCCGGGCCAGGGTGGGAGAGAGGGCGCAGGAACAAGATTTAATCAGGCTAATAATGGCACGCTTATTGAAATACACCAATCTGCGAGGGTTGGGAGGAAGGGATTTCTGCCCTTGCAAGGAATAAAACCGGGGAGAACCAGGTCGGAGTTCAAAGACATTTCGCCGGCGGTTCCGCCGGCACACGAAAGGAGAGGGGTCATGGGAAGGCAAATGGTCTGCTTGCTGGCTGCTCTGGGTATTCTGGGTCTGTTTTCTCCGGTGCAGGCCGGCGAGATCAGGGAGGTTCAGGCGCCCGAACTTCGTGCCCTGATGGACTCCGGCAAGGTGCTGGTGGTCTTTCCTCTGAGCCGGATCGAGTTCAACAACCTCCACATCCCCGGCAGCGTCTATATCCCCCTGACCAACCTGGCCAAGGGACTGCCGGCCGACAAGACGGGGGCCATCGCCTTCTATTGCCTCGGCTCCACCTGAACGGCCGCACCCAATGCCGCCGGTCTGGCGGCCGAACTCGGCTACAGCAACCTGCTGGTCTTCCGGGAGGGGCTCCCCGGATGGATCGCGGCGGGCTATCCCGTCGAATCAAAGGAGAAACTGCCGAAGATCGATGTCCCCGTGATCAGCCCAGCCGATCTCAGGGGGATGCTCGACCGGGGTGAAGACATCGTCCTGCTCGACGTGCGCAACCCTATCGATGCGGACAAACTCTGGATCGATTCGAAGAAGCGGGTCCATATCGACCTCGACGAGCTCGGAGATCGAATCGCCGAGATTCCCAAGGGGAAGAAGCTGGTGGTGATCGACGTCAACGGAAAGCGAAGCGCCATCGCGACCTCCTATCTCCATGGCAAAGGTTTCCAGAATCTGGAGCGGGTCGGCGGGGGGATGCATGTCTGGGTGATGGACGGCCAACCCACGGTCATCGCCAGGTAAAGATCGGGTTCAAACAACATTCAGGCCTGTGTCCGTCGGAAAATGGTTCGATGGTCAATTGAAGGAGTGGAGCCATGATCAGAAAAGTGCTCAGACGGCTGAAAATCGGACGGAAGCTCCATCTCGGCTTCGGCGTTCTCCTGGGACTTCTTCTGGTCGTCGGGGTCGGCGGCATCCTCTCCTCCCAGAAAATCGAAACGCAGGCGGTGGTGGTCAAGGAGAGGAAGTACGTGGAAGCCCTGGAGGTGATCGAAATGGTGAACCTCGCCTCCAGGGTCCAGACCGATCTCAGGGTGGCCGCCGAGGCGGGGATCATGGCTCCCCTGAAGCAGGCCAGGGAAAACAGTGAAACCCTGACAGCGACCCTCGCGGCCCTGCGGGATGGCGGGACCCTGGATGGGACGGAGATGGAAGGGCTGTCGGCCTTCGAGGGTTTCTACAAGCAGATGTTTTCGGCCGGGGAGCGGATGGTGCGCTACGCCGTGGCGCAGGACCTGGTGGAGCAGATGGGCGCCCGAAAGGAATTCCTGGAGCACTCGGCTTCTCTGGCCGAGGCGTCGGAAGCGCTCAAGCTGACGGTCTCGGCGAGTTTTGACCAATCCCTGGGGGAGATCGGCCGCCTTGCGAAAAGCAGCAGCCGGCGGGGGATGATCATCTCCATTCTCGCCCTGGTCGCCGGGTATCTGCTGGCCACCTTCATCTCCCTCGACATCGCCCGGCCCATGGCGAGGGCGGTGGACGTTTTCCAGGAACTGGAGAAGGGGCATCTCGACGCGAGGCTCAACCTCGACCGGGGAGACGAGATCGGCATGATGGCCCGCACCCTGGATGCCTTTGCCGACAACCTGCAGCACGAGGTCGTTGGATCCATGCAGCGCCTGGCCGCGGGGGATCTCACCTTCACCGTCACCCCGCGGGATGAAGACGACCAGGTGCGCGGGGCCCTCGGAAAGCTCAGGGATGATCTCAATCGCCTGATCCGGCAGATTCGTGCGGCGGGGGACCA
>JBFHXN010000551.1:0-2149 GCA_041598955.1 Desulfuromonadales bacterium
GAGTCGGTCATCAGCGCGACCAGATCCTTTTTCAGGGCCTTGAGGTCGAGCTTCTTGAACTCTTCGGCGTAGTTGAAGGCCTCGCCCATGGGGTTGGAGAGGGGGGAGTGCTGGTGCAGAAGGTGGAGGTTCAGCTGGTTCGGCCACCAGTCCCGATTCGACGTGCCTCCGCCGCCTGCCTGTTTGCTGCTTTGGCCCGTGACCGGGCATTTGTTTGTGTCACTCATGACGTTGTCTCCTTTCGTCGGATGAATTGACTCTCTGTGCTTCTATGAGCAAAGACCCTCCAGGGCATGGATTTGCCTTCGAGGAGGGGCTTGGCTATCGGCGACCGCTTCGCAGGTTTGAGGATTTGATTTTCGCGGGTTCTGAGAGGCCGGAAAGGGATAGAGGGGAGCACCCACGTGACAATTGTCATAAAGTCCCGCCTGGGAAATATTTGCGCCCTCCAGGCGAAAAAACCGTCTCCTGATGCTTTGGTCATTTCATGCACTTTTTGCAGACCCCGTAGATGACCACGTTGCGGCTGTTGATTCGGCCCCAGCCCCTGATCATCTCGGGCAGGGAGGCCGAATCGAAGGAGGGCCAATCAAAATCGACAATGGCCCGGCATTGCTTGCAGATCAGGTGATGATGCCGGAGGTGGATGATCTCGTAATGGGCCTGGCTCTCCACCGTCTCCACTTTCTGGGTCAGGTCATGTTCGCAGAAGGTCGCCAGGGTCCGGTAGACCGTATCCAGCGATAGGGTGGGGATCCGTTTCACAAGACGCTGATGAAGGGTTTCGGCGGTGGGGTGATCAACGGCGGCCGCCAGTTCGCGAAAAATCTCCATTCGCTGATGAGTCAGCTTGAGTCCTGCCTGGCGGCAGGACTCGGCAAACCCGTTGACAAGACCTTGCACTCTTTGCGGATCCATCCTCGCCGCCTCGTCTAGTAAGAATAAATCGTATTTCCCAAACTTTACTTTTTGATCCTCCACTGTCAAGCAACTACAAGCAAAAAATTCCGAAAGGATTGAGCAAATTCGCCATCCCGACCCCTGATTTCCCCAGGCTGTGGTTCCTGTTTTCAGGTCGGCTCGGGAGGAGGGGAGAAGAGATCGGGAGTGGGACTGCTTCCCGCACAAGAATCGATTTCCGGAAGGACGAACTTGGAATCTTGGAAGCCTGACCCCGGACGCTGCGGACCCTATTCCGCCGACCGGAGCGGGGGAGTCGTCATCCCTTGCGCCCCTGGGGGCTGTCACCCCGATTTCTCGCTGCCTGCCTGGCGCGTTCGCTGAGGCGGGCCCTGGTCATGCGTTCGCGCAGGCCCCCCTCTTCGAGAAAGGCCCCTTCGAGTTGGCGGATCTGGCGGCCGAGCAGATAGCTGGTGATCTTGATCAGGCCGAGGATGGCGTTGGCGGCGATGGCCGGTTCGGGGTGTTCGACGGCCTGCCGGAAGGTTTCGTAATCGGCCCCGG
The DNA here is from genome assembly GCA_041598955.1 of Desulfuromonadales bacterium. Taxonomy (GTDB): domain Bacteria; phylum Desulfobacterota; class Desulfuromonadia; order Desulfuromonadales; family JBFHXN01; genus JBFHXN01. Next base: position 1,465 of record JBFHXN010000551.1, read on the forward strand.
GGGTGCGGGCCAGCTCCGACAGGCGTTTGGCGAAGGGATGGGTTTTCTCCCACTCTTCAAGGCCCCGCAGGCGCAGAAAGTCCCGGTAGTCGGCCAGCAGCTCCTCCAGGCTGGCCCGCGCCACATTGGTCAGCTTGATCTCGGTCTCCTTGGATGTTCCCGAGGCCATGCTCGCCTCGACGATGTTCTGCTTGCCCGAACGGGCCGCCTGCACCATCTGGTCCACGGTCCGGTCCCGGCGGTCGAAGTAGCGCCCGCAGAAACGGACCGTGGCGTCGTAGACGACCTCGGCCCGCTGATAGGAGAGAAGGTTGCGGTAGCCGCCGTGCGGCGGGATGAAGCCTTCGGGCATGGGGGGGCTCCTGGTTGGGAGGGACGGCAGGGCCGGAAGGGACTGAAGAGACACGAGGGACGGCAGGGACTGCAAATTGTCCCTGAAGTCCCTGACGGCCCTTGCGTCCCTCATCGATTGTTCTGAGGCAGTATAGCCGCCAGCTCAGCCCTTGCTTTATCGAGCCAAAAAAACGCCTCCGGTCCATTCAAGGTCCGGAGGCGTTCTTGTCGGTTCTATTGGCTCGCAGAATCGGGTTGCGATGCCGATGGGAAAAAATGGTCGGGGCGAGAGGATTTGCCCACTACGGCTTGAACATCCAGTTCAAGCCTGCGTAGGCTCCCCTGCGCTCGC
>JBFHXN010000552.1:0-2138 GCA_041598955.1 Desulfuromonadales bacterium
CCGTCTTCAAGCTGCTTACCAGCGAAGATCAAACGTTGTTGATCCGGAGGAATCCCCTCCTTGTCCTGAATCTTGGCCTTGATGGAGTCAATAGTGTCCGACGGCTCAACGTCCAAGGCAATGTTCATTCCAGTCACGGTTTTGACAAAAATCTGCATGGCCAAAGAATGGACAGGCATCAACATGCCTGCCACCGACAGACAAACAATCACCAACCCCTTGATCCCACGCATAGATCCCCTCCTGTCCGGTGGCACTACGACCCTGGATTACAGCCCCTCACCAACCTACCCGGATCAACTCTGCATTCCTTATACCAACCGACTTAATTAATGCTTTTTACCTCACGTTTCTTCATGGTCGCCCACGGGGGGTGAGTCTGACATCTAATCCGCCCCTTAGCATCATCGCGACTATCCTCCTCTTCCCCTTCTGCTCCTGGATCGAAGAGACCTTCTGCGTTGGGCCGGTGCGTCACTCGGGGCCTTCCGCGTAGTGCTTCGTACTTGCTCCTGTCCTGACAGCGGCAGGCAACCTCCTGGCGATGCTTCTGCGCAGGAAGGGGTGAATTTCGCACCGTCGCCCTCCCTACACAATCGCAAACAGAGGCGGATCAATTCTCTTGCCCCTCCCCTTTGCCCATAGTCACGAAAAATGGCCAGCCCCCAAGGGAGCCGGCCATTTTTCGTGGTCGAATTTCTGCCCGGCTGTGTCTGCGGGCGATTATTGACTCAGGGCCGCCTTGGCCGCGGCCAAGAGGACATCGGCGTGGATGCGCACCCGGTGGTCGGGGTTGGTGTAGACGAACTTGATCAGACCGTCGGTGCCGACGACGTAGGCTGAAGGGACCGGCAGCAGATGATGGGGCTCCCCGGAGGCCTGTTCGAGATCGACCCCCAAGCCGCGATATTTTTCCAGGGTCTGGTCATCGACCCGCCAGGCGATACCGAGAGCGATGGCGCCCCGCATGCTGTGATCGGAGAGGAGCCGATAGTTGGGTTTGTGCTTGGTCTGGCTCTGCCGCAGCATCTCCGGCTTGTCAGCACTCACGGCCAGGATCTGGTAACCAAGGTCGAGAAGGGCCGGTTCGATACGCATGAGTTCTCCCAACTGGAGATTGCAGTATGGTCACCAGCCGCCTCGGAAGTAGATCAGTATCGTCGGCTTGACCTTGAGGGCGGCAGCCAGATCAAAGGGCTTGGCATCCAGGCTCTGCAGCTCCATGGCCGGCACCGCACTGCCGATGGGCAGAGGGCAGATCTGGTTGGGCGCGTTGGGCACCCGGTGGGCGGTGGTGGTTGGCTGGGCTCGGGCCGCGGCCGGCAGCAGAGCGGAACAGACCAGGAGCAAAAGCAGTCGTTGCAGCATGTTGACCTCCTCGAAAAAGGATTCTTCAACCTCATTCTTCCATCCAACACGCATTTGGCAAGGGCAGAAGGCACCCTCCCTCTCCCCCCATGCCCCAGCCTGCTTCATCAACCATCGACCTCTTTACAGAAAATCGTCTGCTGCATCGAGCACCGACTCCGCGTATCATGACGAAAGATTTGCGTCAGATGAGTCATTTTTTGAATCACCGGGAGGAGGCCATGCCCAAAATCTGCGACCGCGAGATCGGATGCATGCTGGGGCTCTCCCTCGGCGACGCCCTCTGCGCACCCTGGGAGGGGGGCCCGGCGGAACGGGCCCTCTGGTGCCTCATCGGCCGGACGAGGGAGGGAAAGCGCCGCTGGACCGACGACACCCGGATGGCCCTCGACGTCGCGGCCTCTCTGGTGGAGCGGGGGGAGGTCGACCCCGACCACCTGGCCCGGACCTTCGCCGGGAGCTACCGCTGGAGCCGGGGATACGGCCCCGGCGCGGCCAAGGTGCTGAAGCGGATCCGCTGGGGGCTCCCCTGGGAGCAGGCGAGCCGCTCCGTTCATGCCGAGGGCTCCTTCGGCAACGGAGCGGCCATGCGGGTGGCGCCCCTGGCCCTTTTCTACAGGCACCGGCGGGAGCTGCTCCCCGGGGCCGTCCAAAAGGCCTCCGCCATCACCCATGCCCACCCCCTGGCGATCGAGGGGGCGCTGATCATCGCCTCGGCGGTGCTGGCGGCGCTGGACGGTCTGGAGGGGGATGCGCTTCTGGAGGCCGCC
>JBFHXN010000553.1:0-2133 GCA_041598955.1 Desulfuromonadales bacterium
CCCATCGGATTTGAACCGACGACCTACTGATTACGAATCAGTTGCTCTACCAGCTGAGCTAGGGCGGCATTGACTGTGAGGCCATGTATTTACCGCAGAACAGCCCGGGAGTCAATGGCTTTGGACAGCCCTCCCGCTCAGCGGGGGCCGCCGCCCCTTCCGGGGTCAGGGGGTGACGAAGGGATGGGGCCCCTTGGATTTGGCGGAAAGCCCCTTCCAGAGCGAGGGAAGGTCCTGGGCCTCGTAGAGACACCCGCAGGGAGACCAGAGCTTGAGCAGGAGCGCTTCGGTGAGGCCGGGGAAGGCATGGGCCCGCAGGGGGGAGGGGCTGAAGAAGAGGTATTCGGCCGGCTCTTCGGCTTCGGGTTCGTCGAGGACCCCGGGCAGGAAGCTCCCCGAGCGGGATTTGACCAGGATGCACTCGGTCCTCCCCAGTTCGATCACGACATGGTCCTCGATCAGCCGGAAGCGCCGCTCGGTGCGGGCGAGCTCGGCGAGCAGTTCGGAGACGCTGTCGGGATCCTCGGGCCAGGGGCGGGCGGCCAGGCGGCGCTGGATGCGCCGGAAGTAGTGGGAGTCGGGTCTGGGGCGAAGGGTCCGTCCGAGGCATGCGGCCAGAAGGGCAAGGGCGCCGGAGATGATTCCCCAGGCCGCCGCGAGAGCCGAGCTCCCCCGGAGCACCAGGCCGCCCCCCAGGTGGAGGGAGCCGCTGGAGGCCTGCTGGGCCAGGGCGACCAGGCCGAGCAGGAGGGTCATCAGGGCGACGGCCCAGAGCCACCAGGAGGGGAGTCCCTCTTCACCGCCGAACAGTCTGCCGATTTTCTCGATGGCTTCTTTCATGACATTCTCCCTGCCGAAAAGCCGTTCATGAGAGGTCTTGGCAGGGGGTACTTCAAAAACCGTTCCCGGTTTTCCAATTAAAAGGAATGGGTTACGGAAGCCCGCTATCCATGGGCCTTTGAAAGTTTTTGGTCGCATCGCCCGGGGAGGGAAACCGGACCGGAATCCCGCCGCGCGCCATTTTGTCGGCGGGGTTGCCAGGAACCATGCGAACCGCTAAGATACCGCCAAATTTTTCCAGCGAGGAACCCCATGGACAACAAGATGGTGCTGATCACCATGACCGGCCAGGACAGGCCGGGAATCATCGCCGCCGTCACCGCTCACATCGCGGCTTCGGGGGCGCGCATCCGGGACATCGAGCAGACCGTCACCCACACCCTGCTCTCCCTTTCGGTGCTCATCGATTTTCCCACGGGGGAGAGCGACCAGAAGCCCCTGATCAAGGAGCTGCTCTTTCTGGCCAAGGAGCTCGGCCTCGATCTCGATTTCCAGGCCCTCTCCGAGGCCGACTACCGGCGGCGGACGAATTTCAACAGCTACGTCCTCACCATCATGGGGGGGGAGGTCAACGCCACGGCCCTGGCCCGGGTCTCGGGCATTCTCGCCGAGCATGAGGTCAACATCGAGCGCATCTCCAAGCTCACCCAGGGGCAGCTGCGCTGCGTCGAGTTTCTGGTGAGCGCCCCGGAGGGGCTCGAGGTGAAGGGGATGACCCGCCAGCTGCTCCACGCCGGGGCGATCCTCGGGGTCGACATCGCCGTGCAGAAGGAGAGCCTCTACCGGCGGGCCAAGCGTCTGGTGGTGATGGACATGGATTCGACCCTGATCCAGGTCGAGGTCATCGACGAGCTGGCGCGGCTGGCCGGGGTGGGGGAGGAGGTGGCCGACATCACCGAGAGGGCGATGAACGGTGAGCTCGATTTCCAGCAGGCCCTGCGCGAGCGGGTGGCGCTGCTCAAGGGGCTTCGGGCCGAGGCCCTGGAAGAGGTCTACCGCAGCATCCCCTTCACCCCCGGGGCCAAGACCCTGGTGAAGATCCTCAAGCGCCTCGGCTTCAAGACCGCCGTCATCTCCGGGGGGTTCAAGTTCTTCACCGACCGGCTCCAGGCCGAACTCGGCCTCGACGAGGCCTTCGCCAACGAGCTGGAGATCGTCGACGGGGCGGTCACGGGGCGGCTCGTCGGCCCCATCGTGGACGGCGCCCGAAAGGCCCTGCTTCTCGAGGAGATCGCCGGGCGCGAAGGGGTCACCCTCGACCAGGTGATCGCCATCGGCGACGGCGCCAACGAC
>JBFHXN010000554.1:0-2126 GCA_041598955.1 Desulfuromonadales bacterium
GGGAATGAGCAGCCAGTGGCTGACCGCCTCCCCCCTCGGGCGCCCCCTCTACGAGAGACGCGGGTTCCGGGTGGTGGACCGGGTGGAGCGCTGGACCCTGCGGCTGGAAGGGGGTTGGGACGCTGCGGCCTGCGACGGGGCGGGAGAGGATGAATTGCTCAGGGGCGACAGGGAGGCCTGGGGGGAGTCGCGGAGCGCTCTGCTAAAGGGTCTCTCCCGCAAGGGGAGGGTGATCGCATTCGGGGGAACCGTGGCTCTTCTGCAGAATGGTGGGGGAGTGCAGATCCTCGGCCCCTGGTGCAGCCGGGAGGGATGCCCGAGAGAGAACCGCCGGATTCTTCTTGCGGCCCTCTCCCTGGCCAGGCCGGGGGATGAACTGGTCGCGGACGTGCTCGCCTCCTCCCCCGTCGCGCCTCTTCTGACGGCGGCGGGTTTCATCCGTACCGGGGAGACCGATCTCATGGTGCGGGGAGCTTCGGAAGGTTTGGATCTCAGCCGGGTGGTCGCCCTGGCGAGCCTGGGGAGCATGGGGTAGGAGGCCGAGGGGGGGGGAGATTCCGAGGCGGGAAGGCTACAGCAGCAGTCCTGCGACCCCCGCGGCCCCCATGGCGGCAAAGCCGAGCAGGGTCCAGGCGGCGAGGCGGGAGGTGCCGAGAACCCGCACGGCGGCGAGCTTGAAGCCGAGGTTGGCGAGGATGGCGAGGACGATGGCGGTGCGGGCCTGGTGGGGATCGAGGACTCCTGTTCCGGCGAGGCGGGCGCTGGAGAGGGTGATGGCGTCGACGTCGGTGAGGCCCGAGATGAGGCTCACCAGGTAGACCCCCTCCTGGCCGAAGAAGTGCTTGGAGGCGGAGACGGCGAGGAGCACCGCTCCGTAGAGAAGGCCGAAGGCGATGGCCCCGGTGAGCTCGGCGGGGTTGCGGGCCTCGGGGACCATGGCCTCCTCCCCCCGGGAGCGGCGCCAGACGAGGGTGGCGGCGGCCAGGCCCGCGAGGAACATGAGGGCCAGGGGAAGGGCCAGCCGGGGCAGGAGGCCGGGGTTGATAACCGCCACCTCTACCGCCACCCGGATCAGCACCACCGTGGAGGCGAGGACCACCACCACGGCGGCGGTGCGTGTCAGGTCGGGGTCGCGCCGGGCGTGGCGGCTGAAGGCGAGGGTGGTGGCCGTGCTGGAGACGAGGCCCCCCAGCAGGCCGAGGACCGGTCCGCCCCAGCGCCGTCCCACCAGCTTGAGCACCACGTAGCCGGCGAAACTCATCCCCGAGATGAGAACCACCATCAGCCAGATGTGGTGGGGATTCAGGGCGTCGAAGGGGCCGAAATCCCGGTCGGGGAGGATCGGCAGGATGATGAAGGTCACCAGGCCGAACTGGAAGACGGCGAAGAGGTCCCGCTGCTCCACCTTGCGGGAGAAGGCATGGAGGTGGGGCTTGAAATAGAGGATGGCGGTGGCGGCGAAGGCCGTTGCGATGGCCGCCAAATCCTCCCCGTAGACCGTCAGGGCGCCGACGCCGAAGGCGACCAGCATGGCGATCTCGGTGGTCAGCCCGGGATCGGGGCGGGGGTGGGCCTGGACGAGGTTCCCCATGACCGCCAGGGCCACCACCGCCAGCAGGGCGGCGGCGAGAATCCAGAGACTTCCCGAGAGATGCCCCAGGTAGGCCCCCAGGGCGCCGAACAGAGCGATCAGGGGAAAGGTGCGCATGCCGGCGATACGGGCTCCGGCCCGTTCCCGCTCGAGGCCCATGAGGGCCCCCAGGAGCAGGGCGAGGGCCAGGGTGCGGAAGAGTTCCAGGGTCGACAGGGGCATGGGGGGCTCCCGGGAGGTGGTCACCGCCGTCCGGAAATGGGGGCGTGACCCGCATCATAGCGGGGAAGGGAAGGAGGCGCAAGAAAAGAGGCGGGGTGCTGAAAAACCCCCATCTGCTTCGTTCCCCTTGATCGCGTCGCTGCGACGTAGCTCTCGCTACGCCTCACTCCTCGATCTGCGGGCGCCTTGCATCCGGGGGTTTTTGAGCACCCCGGCAAACCTGGAGGGTCGAAAATCCGAAGGCGGGGCCGGCATGCAGCCGGCCTCGCCTTCGTGCGTCTTCGTATTTAAGGAAGGTTCTTGTATTTCCCCC
>JBFHXN010000555.1:0-2119 GCA_041598955.1 Desulfuromonadales bacterium
CAAGGAAGTTACCCTCCGGATCCCGGGCCCGAAGGGAGAGGAAGGTCTCGACCACCTCGGGATCGAAGTGCCGGCCTGCCTCGGTCCCGATGAGGGCGAGGGCCTCCTCCGCGGTCCAGGCCTTGCGGTAGGGGCGATCCGAAGTCAGGGCGTCCCAGACGTCGATAACGGCGAAGATGCGCGCCGCCAGGGGGATCTGCTCCCCCTTGAGCCCCCGGGGGTAGCCGGTGCCGTCCCATTTCTCATGGTGACAGTAGGGGATGTCGAGGGCCTGCCGGAGGTGGGCGATGGGGGAGAGCAGCCGGAAGGCGAAGGTCGGGTGCCTGCGCATGATGGACCACTCCTCTTCGCTCAGCTTCCCGGGCTTCAGAAGGATGTCGTCGGGGATCCCCATCTTTCCGATATCGTGCAGCAGGGCACCCCAGCGCACGTGAATCAGTTCCTCCTCACACATCCCCAGGGCCCGGGCCAGGTTGACGGCGGCGTCGGTCACCCGGAGGCTGTGCCCCTCCGTCTCCCTGTCGCGCAGATCGAGGGCCTGGGACCACCCCTCGATCGTTTCGTCGTAGGCCAGCAGCAGGTCGGCGTTGGACCGCTGCAGGTCGTCGAAGAGAAAGGCCGTGTCGAGGGCGATGGCGGCCTGCATCCCCAGGGACTCCAGGAATTCGAGCCAGTCGAGAGAACGCTCCTGGGGGGAGCGGTGAAAGAGTTCCAGGACCCCCTTGACCTCGGAGCGGGCGATCAGGGGAACACCGTAATAGGATACGAACCCTTCCCGGGAGAGGAGTTCCCGACGGAGAAACTGCTCCGGGGGAACGGCCTTCAGGTCGGGATGGATGACTATCTGGCGAAGCTGGGCGGCCCGCCCCGCCCCGCACTCCCCGAATCTCAGCGGACGCATGCCTGACACCGGCGTCCGGAAACCCCGGGCGGCGGCAACTTCGAGCTTCCCCTGCTCGGGTTGATAGAGCAGGACGGAGGCCGCGTCGACCTTGAGCTTGCCCGCCACCTCCTCCAGCAGGACGTTGAGGGTGCGCCGCAAATCGAGGCTCTCGGTGATGGCCATGTCGATCTGCCTCAGGGCGTAGAGTCGTTCGAGCTGCTCCTGGGTCTTCTCGTGCAGGCTGGAGCGGTGTATGGCGCTGGCGGCAATGTCGCCGAGGGCGCCGAGCAGGTGAATCTCCCGCTCGGGAATGGGGCTGTGGCTGCCGGCGCAGAGAACGCAGACCGTCTCGCCATGGGCCTGGAGGGGGAGGCAGGCCAGGGCCCGGGCCCCCTCCTCGGTGCAGAGGTGGGCGAAGTCGGGTTCGGCGCTCAGGTCCTGGCTGATCACGGGGAGGCCGCTCCGGAAGACCCGGGCGGCGGGACCGTCCGGAGCGAGGCAGAAGGCCCCGCCGCCGCATCGGGGCCGGCCGAGCAGGTCGCTGATGAGGCCGCTTGCGGGATCTCTCTGAAGCAGACAGGCCCCCTCCACCTCCACCAGTTCGAGCATGCTGTCGAGGATCAGGGGGTACATCTCCTGGCAGCTCCGGGCGGGCCTGAGAACTGCGGCCAGCCGTGCGATCGACCCCAGCTCCCGCTCCTGCCGGCGACGCTCGGTGACATCCGAAACCAGGACTAGCTCGGCCCGGCGTCCCGAAAAATCGAGGGTGTGGGAGGTGATCTCCACCTCGAGGAGCGTTCCGTCTTTCCTGCGGTGCCTCCAGAGGCCGGCATGGTCGATCCCCTCCGAAACGGAGGCGACGTTGGCCCGCAGCCGGGAGAGATCCTCCTTCGGGCGGATATCCCCGATGGTCATGGAGAGGAACTCCTCCCGGGAGTATCCGTAGTGGCTTACGGCCGCCCGATTGACGGCGAGAAAGGCCAGGGTCTCCAGGTCGTAGACCCACATCGGCTGGGGATTGTTTTCGAAGAGGAGGCGGTAGCGTGCCTCCGACTCCTGGAGCCTTGTTTCAGCGGCCTTGCGCAGGGTGATCTCTTCCAGAATGGCCATGACCCCGACGATCCCTTCACCGGGGGCATGGATGGCCGCGGTGGAGAGACTCACGTCGATCAGGGTGCCGTCCCTGCGACGGCGCGTCACCGTCAGGGCCGTCGTCGATTCTCCCGTGAGGGCCAA
>JBFHXN010000556.1:0-2118 GCA_041598955.1 Desulfuromonadales bacterium
CCTCCCGCGTCAAGATCATGGCGGAGCTCAACATCGCCGAGCGGCGCCTCCCCCAGGACGGCCGCATCAAGATCAAGCTCCCCGGCGGCAAGGACATGGACTACCGCGTCAACAGCCTGCCGACCCTCTTCGGCGAGAAGATCGTCCTGCGTCTTCTCGACAAGAGCAACCTGCAACTCGACATGACCAAGCTCGGCTACGAGCCCAAGGCCCTCGAGTGGTTCAAGAAGGAGATCCACAAGCCCTTCGGCATGGTTCTGGTCACGGGCCCCACGGGTTCGGGAAAGACCGTCTCCCTCTATTCGGCCCTGGCCGAGCTCAACAAGGTCACGGAGAACATCTCCACCGCCGAAGACCCCGTCGAGTTCAATTTCGCCGGCATCAACCAGGTGCAGATGCACGAGGAGATCGGCCTCAACTTCGCCGCGGCCCTGAGGGCCTTTCTCCGGCAGGACCCCGACATCATCATGATCGGGGAGATCCGTGACTTCGAGACGGCGGAGATCGGCGTCAAAGCCGCTCTCACCGGTCACCTGGTGCTCTCCACCCTCCACACCAACGACGCTCCGAGCACCATCAACCGCCTGCTCAACATGGGGATCGAGCCTTTCCTGGTCGCCTCGGCCGTCAACCTCATCACGGCCCAACGCCTCGGGCGGCGGGTCTGCTCCGAGTGCAAGGAGGCCGAGGATATCCCCAAGCAGGCCTTCATCGATGCCGGGGTGCCGGCCGAAGAGGTCGAAGGGGTCGTCTCCCACAAGGGGGTCGGCTGCCCCACCTGCAACGGCACCGGCTACAAGGGGCGGATCGGCATCTACCAGGTCATGCCGATGCTCGAGGAGATCCGGGAGATGGTCCTTTCCGGGGCCAATACTGCCGAAATCAAGCGCGAGTCGATGCGCCTGGGCGTCAAGACCATGCGCCAGTCGGCCCTGACCAAGCTCAGGGAAGGGGTCACCTCCCTGGAGGAGGTTCTGAGGAGCACCATCTCCGACGACTGATGCCCGAGGGCAACCGGTCTTTCTATCGTGACAGACGGATTTTGCCGTTCCAACCATTCAGGACAGAAGGATAGATATGAGCAACATCCATCAGCTGCTGAAGGTTCTGGTCGACCAGGGCGCCTCCGACCTCCATATCTCCACCGGGTCTCCCCCGCAGATGCGGGTCGACGGCAAGATGCTTCCGATGAAGGACATTCCTCCCCTCAAGCCCGCCGACACCAAGCAGATCTGCTACAGCATTCTGACCGACGCCCAGAAGCGTAAGTTCGAGGAAGAAAACGAACTCGATCTCTCCTTCGGCGTCAAGGGGCTCTCCCGTTTCCGCGGCAACGTCTTCATGCAGCGGGGCGCCGTCGCAGGCGTCTTCCGGGTCATCCCCTACAAGGTCCTGACCTTCGAGGAGCTGGGGGTTCCACCGGTTGTCCGGGAAATCTCCCGGCGTCCCCGGGGGCTGGTGCTGGTGACCGGGCCGACGGGGAGCGGCAAGTCGACCACCCTGGCTTCGATTATCGATTCCATCAACAGCGAGCGCCAGGAACATATCGTCACCATCGAGGATCCCATCGAGTTCCTCCATCCCCACAAGAAGTGCCTCGTCAACCAGCGGGAAGTGGGGGCCGATACCCAGTCCTTCAAGAAAGCCCTCAAGTACATCCTGCGCCAGGACCCCGACGTCGTGCTGCTCGGCGAACTTCGGGATATCGAGACCATCGAGGCGGCCCTGACCATCGCCGAGACGGGGCATCTCTGCTTCGCCACCCTCCACACCAATTCCTGCGTCCAGTCCATCAACCGCATTGTCGACGTCTTTCCCACCAATCAGCAGACCCAGGTGCGCACCCAGCTCTCCTTCGTTCTCGAGGGGGTCCTTTCCCAGACCCTGATCCCCAGGATGTCGGGACGCGGTCGGATTCTGGCCCTGGAGATCATGGTCCCCAACGCCGCCATCCGGAACCTGATCCGGGAAGACAAGGTTCATCAGATCTACTCCCAGATGCAGATGGGTCAGGAAAAATACGGCATGCAGACCCTCAACCAGTCGCTTTTCACCCTGTATTACAAGAAGATCATTGCCCTCGACGACGCCATGGCGAGGTCTCCCGTGCCCGAGGAG
>JBFHXN010000557.1:0-2116 GCA_041598955.1 Desulfuromonadales bacterium
GTCGGAAGGATTAACAAAAGAGATTAGAAAATACCCTATTTCGGTGAAAGGAGGAAGGAGAAAGCTTCGCAATCGACCTGAAACCAGAGACCATCGCCACGGAGACACAGAGGCAGGGAGAACGTCACGGAGAGGAGAAGACCAGCCTTCAGAGGGAGGAGGGAATTCAAATACTGTTCCTTTTCAAGAACTTTCACTCCATTTCTCGAATTGACTTTCAAGGGGTCTCCGTGCCTCGGTGGCCAGACAGGTTTTCAGAGCTTCAAAAAAAATGCCGCCCCGAAAAGGGGCGGCCATGACATGGGGGTAATGCTCGAAAGTTTGCTTGAGAGTCTAGCTTCTAGATCTCCCACTTGCCGTGGCGTTTGCGGGCGTATTCGCGACTCACCCGGCCGGTGAACATGGTCGGAATGAGGGGCCAGTTGGCCTTGAGCAGGAAGGCTCCCACGTGAGCCAGGAAAAGGACGAGAAAGAGCATGGTGAAGGTGGTATGGGTCAGGGTGACGACCTGCAGCAGGGTCGGGTCGAGGACGATGGCCCCCAGGTTCTTGTAGCTCTTGACCAGGCCCGTCGCGATGAGCACCGCCGCACTGAGGGCAATGGCGCCGTAGGCCAGGCGCTGCTCCGCCAGGTACTTGCCGTGGGGGGGCTCCTCGCCGCCGGTCACCATGGCCTTGACGATCAGAACGCTCTCCTTCACGTCTCCGCGCTGGGGCAGGGCTGCGAACTCCCGGCGCCTCAGATGGTAGACGGCGTGGAAGAAGGCGGCCGAGGTGAACACGAGGGAGAAGAGGTAGTGAAGGACCAGGTTGAGCTGGAAGTCGCCCGACCAGGTGAGGCCGGGGACCTTGGTCAGGTTGTAGCGCTGGTACATGGGGAGTTCCCCCATGCCGGTGAAGATCAGGGCGAGCCCCGAGAGGGCGATCATCCAGTGCAGAATGCGCACGGTGCGGGAGTGACGCTGGACCTTATCCCTTGTCATGGTCGGCCCCTCCCTTGGACAGGGTTGCGGCGAAGGCCCCGACGATCCCCGCCAGGGGGGCGATGAGGGCCGCCTTGGCGAGGGTGGAGCTCTTCTCCATGATGTTCTCGGGCTGGTGAAGGCGCATGACCTTCTCCGGGTCGGGGGCACCGGCCACCAGGGCCCGGTCGAGGGCGTCGAAGGGAACCCGGGAGACGTAGAGGGTCGAGGTGCCGCCGTTCTCGGTCTCCCCGTAGAGATGGCCGCCGATCTCCTCCGCCCGGAGGTGGGCCGCCTTGCGGATGGTCTCCCGGGGGCCGATCTGCATCGCCTTCTGGGGGCAGGCGTCGATGCAGGAGGGGCGCACCCCCTGGGCGAGACGATCGCGGCAGAGATCGCATTTGTACATGACGCCGCCGCCGACGGGCAGGGGATCGAGGTGGGTGTAGATCCCGACCCCGGCCTGACGCTGGGGGACGCTCCAGGGGCAGACGGTGCGGCATTTGGCGCCGCCGAAGCAGAGGGCCGGGTCGATGTAGACGGGCCCTTCCGCCGTCTTCTTGTTGGTGCCGAAGGGGCAGAGCTTGACGCAGGGGGGATTGTCGCAGTGCATGCAGCGCCGGGGGACGGAGACGATCTGCAGCCTCCCCTCGTGCTCGACCTCCACCCGCTGGACGAAGGTCCAGTTGTAGGGGGTGAGCCTGCCGGTCACGTCCCGCCGGGAGCTCCAGTCTTCGTGCATGGGCTGGGGCCAGTAGTCCTTGAGCATGGCCGGGTCGGGCTCGGGGAATTTCGTGGCATTGACCTCGCGGCAGGAAGAGACGCACCGGGGGGTCCCCTTCCCTTCGCAGCCGTCGCACAAGCTCAGATCGATCAGGGTCGCCCAGGAGTCTTCCCGGACGGCGGCCCTGGCCTCCCTGGTGGGGACCACGGCTGCCGCGGCGGCAGCGCCCATCCCCGCAAGAAAGGTGCGGCGTGTGAATTTCATCGCTTCTCCATTCGGAGCCTGGCTCCGCTCAGGTGGAACGTCGCGCGCAGATCCGCTCTTTCCGACCCGCCCGGCAAAAATACATGCGCATTTTAAAATATATGATTTGGGAAATCAATAGAAAATTCATCCTCCCCTCTCTTTATCCCAAGATGCCGGAAAAACGA
>JBFHXN010000558.1:0-2114 GCA_041598955.1 Desulfuromonadales bacterium
CATGGAAACCAGTCTTTTCATTCCATTCACCTCCTTCCAGGGTTGAAATAGATAACTGCTTCAGCTCTCAGGGGTTAAAACACCGTTAGGCCTTTCTTCAATAACGGTGCCAAGTTGAAAAGGGGATTCAAACTGCTTCTCAAAATCGGATATCTGCTCTGTTTTCGGATGGTTACAATAAAATGAAGCGGAATTCATATATTCCACTTCGTTGCCTGGCAACTTCTTTCTCCTGTGGGAAACCCGCCACAGTGTGGCCAAAGCGCTACGACCAAACATGTCTTCAATCAGGACCAGCAAACCAACGTAGTTTAAATTGCCTTTTCGGGGTGTCAACCCGGGGGCTTGAAACTCTCCCCCCTCCCTCGAGGGGGGAGGGTGAGCAGCTCAATCCCCCCCACCCCGACCCTCCCCCCTCGAGGGGGAGGGAGCGAAGGATGTCCGTGGGGCGAGCCGGGCCGTTTCCTCCGACGACTCGGTGGAAACGCTGCGCTTATTCCACCCTACGATGTCTGCGGATTCAAAGAACAAAAAACCGCCGCGGATTTTCGGGCCCGGTCGGCGTCAGACGACGCCGTTCGCACGGGCCCGGCCCGCAGGCGGTTCGGCTGTTTCGGTAAACGGGGCTGCCGGGACGGAAGTGGTCCGCCCCGCAAATCGTTGCCCGGCGGAGGCCTCCGTCATCCCTTCTCCCCCTGGGCGTCGATCGCTTCGATCTCGCGGATGAGCTCCCGGGCGGGCATCAGGTTCCCGTCGCGGCGCACCTTGAACTCCCGGTCGATGAAAAGGACCCGGGGGATGAGGTAGACGCTGTAGGCCTTGCGCGCCTGGCCGTCGTCGATGACGGCGGCGAAGGGCATCTCGTACTTCTCTCCCTTGAGGTATTCGCGGACCATCGGCTCCGAGTCCTGGAGGAAGACCTCGACCACCGCCACGTTGTGCTCCTTGAGGTACTTGCCGGCGTCGATGATTTCGGCCGATTGCTGCTTGCAGGTGGGGCACCAGGTGGTGGCGAGCTTGAGCAGGATGATCTGCCCCTTGAAATCGGAAAGGCGGACGACCTTGCCGTCCACCGTCTTCAGTTCGAAGTCCGGGGCGGTGGCGCCCGCCTCAAGGGCTGCGGCGGGGCCGACGGCCAGCACCGCGAGAAAAACGAGAAAAAGGGCCGGGATGAGGAATCTGCGCATCGGCATCTCTCCAGGGGGAAAGGGCTGGGTTTCAATCCGTGCAATTCTAGCAACCCGGCCCGGCAAGTCAAGCCACCCGGCCCACTTCCTAACCCTGTTCTAAAATTACATGGCCCCAGTATATTTTTATTCGGGCCTGTGTCAACTTAAAAATAATAGTCCTTCCCATGGCATTGGAAATACAGACCAAAAGGACCGGCATCCTTCGATAACGGTGTTTGTTTATCGAGGCGAGGGTCTCGGAATCATTCCGTGAAAGGTGGGGTGACGCCCCTTCGGGGGTCAGTTCCGTAGGGTGTGAATAAGGCCCGAAGGGCCGTTTCCACCATCGGATTGGCGGTGGCCATCCTGGTGGGAACGCTCCGCTTATCCCACCCTACGCAGGGCCTTTGTGCCAGCTTCAGTGCCCCTGGCAGAGCTCGGTGAGCACCCCCCCGGTGGCCTTGGGGTGAAGAAAAGCGATCCGTGTGCCGTGTGCGCCTCGCCTGGGGGTTTCATCGACAAGGCGCATCCCCTGGCCCTTGAGGGCCGCGAGGGCCTTTTCGAGGTCGTCCACCTCGTAGGCGATGTGGTGGATCCCCTCGCCGTTTTTCTCGAGAAACTTCGCCACGGGCGAATCTGCGGCCGTCGGCTCGAGGAGTTCGATGCGGCTCTCGCCGACGGCCAGAAAGGCGACCCGGACCTTCTGCTCGGCCACCTCCTCCGTCCCCTCGAAGGCCATGCCGAGCACGTCGCGGTAGAGGGGGAGGGCGGTGTCGATGCTGTTCACGGCGATGCCGATATGGTTGATCTTTCGGGTAGGCATGATGGGGGCCTTTCGTTAGCTCTTATTTGGGCAGGGTTATGAAAGGAACAAATCACGAAGATCATCGGGGAGAGAAGAGGGGACGGCCCCCCTCTTCCGGTCGACCTGGCCGACAGGATTCG
>JBFHXN010000559.1:0-2112 GCA_041598955.1 Desulfuromonadales bacterium
ATCGGGATGGTGCTGGGGGGGTGTCTGAGCCTTGGCGGAGGCGCGGAGGAACCGATCCGTTTCTACGCCCTGCGATCCCTGGCGGAGGGTCCCTCCGGTGAGCTCTCCCCGCAAGCAGGGGGATTGACGCTCGGTGTCTCCCCGGTGCGGGTCCCGGCCTATCTCCAGCGCCCCCAGATCGTCACCCGGCGCGGCGAAAACGAGCTTCTCCTCGGGGAATTCGACCGCTGGGCGGAGCCCCTGGAGGAGGGATTGGGCCGTGTCGTGGCAGACAATCTCGCGGCGCTGATGCCCCAGGTGAGGGTGGTGGGACATCCCTGGCGCGGCAGTGCCGCTCCGGACTACCGCCTGGTTCTTGAACTGCGACGGCTGGAGGGAGGGGCTGATGGAGCGGTGGAGCTCGAGGCCCGCTGGGCCCTCCTGGCCGACGATGGCCGCGAGGTGGGCAGGGGACGCTTCGCCGGGTCTCAGAAGGTCGGGGGCGCCGGATATGGGGAAATGGTGGAGGGGATGAGTCGGGCGGTGGCAGACCTGAGCCGGGAGATGGCACAGGGGCTGGCGGCGGTCATCGGGGCGTCCCGGGGACTAAACTGAGGAGGAGATACGCTGGTGCCCTGATAATAAAAGCCTGCCCCGGAGGAATTCCGGCGGCAGGCTTTTTTGTGGCGATGCGGCGAATCAAGGGCTAATGTTTTCAGACCCTCTAAATCAACCCCGCCTTGGTAAGCTCCTCGGTCACCGTCTTGGTGTAGGATTCCATGGCGTCGGGGTCGTCGCCGTAGACAGTGGTTTCGGCGAGGGCCGTCCAGATGAGATCTCCGCTCTTGGCGTCGTAGAGGTTGGTTTCTGCGGTGATGATCTGGTACTCCACGGTGTAGGTCCGGGCGTGGGTGTACTCGTGGCTTCGGCTGTAGTAACCGTACCAGTCGGAGTAGTAGCGGGGCCGCAGGGGGCGGTCGTAATAGTTGTGGTAGTAGCGGTCGTAGTAGCGGTAGCGCCAGGGCTCGTCGTAGAAGGTGTCCCCGGTGAGTTCGGTGCGCTGCTCCGTTTGTTTCTGACGCCGGACCACCTTGGTGACGATCAGGGCGTCGATGCCGTATTGGGCCACCTTGGCCAGGATGTCGTCCTTTTCCACCTTCTCCTCGGAGGGGAAGATGCCCGAACTGGTGAGGGCCTGGACTCCGTAGGACCGGAGCTGGTCGACAAAGGCCTGCTCGGAGATCCGCCTTACGGAGCCCTCGTTGGTGACGGCCAGGACGAGGACCTTCTGAAAGCGTCCTCCCTCGTAGCCTTCGTCCTGCCAGGTGCCGACCAGGCGGGTCGGGTTGCAGGCGGCCAGTAGGGCGATGGCCCCCAGGGTGATCAGGTAGAGGAATATCCTGTTCATGGATCTTCTCCTTTCGACCGGACAGGGGTCTGAATGGCACCCGGCGGGCCCGGCAAGGCAATCTTAGCAGCGAAAGGGCGGGTGACAAGGGGAGGCTTCCGCGAGCAGGTGCGGGTTTGACAGGGCCCTGATGTCGGCTAGGGTGTCGGTATTCCATGCGGTTATTTCAGTCCCTTCCCCTGCGATAAAGGGGATCGGGGGCCAGGAGTCGGGATGAGCCAACGGAGAAAGACCCTGCTGATGTTCCTGGGGGCGCTGGGGGCCGGGCTTGCGTCCCTGGTGCTGCTCTCGACGGGATGTTCCCCCCACCGGGGATGGGAGGCGGCGCTGGTGCTGGCCGATCTGGCCGCCGTGGAGGGGCCGAGTGCCCTCAAGAGAGGAACGCCGGAGCCTGAGCGCACAGGGGTTTTCTTTGCCGTGGAGGGGCGGGGCTATTCCGCCGATCTCTACCGCTCTCCCGAGGGTTCCCTGGCCGGCCTGCTCCTGGTGCCGGGGGCCGCCGAGGAGGGGAAGGACGACCCGCGGCTGGTCGCTTTCGCCACCACCTTGGCCCGGGCCCGGTTCGCGGTTCTGGTCCCCGATCTTCAAAGCCTGCGGGAGCTCAGGGTGAACCCGGGCAATGTCGGCGAGCTGGCCGACGCCTTCTCCTGGCTCGTCTCCGATCCCGTACTCTCCCCGGAGGGGCGGGCGGGGATGGTCGCCTTCAGCTACGCGGCGGGGCCGGC
>JBFHXN010000560.1:0-2111 GCA_041598955.1 Desulfuromonadales bacterium
CCCCACTGCTGCCTCCCGTAGGAGTCTGGACCGTGTCTCAGTTCCAGTGTGGCTGATCATCCTCTCAGACCAGCTACCCATCGAAGCCTTGGTAGGCCATTACCCCACCAACTAGCTAATGGGACGCGGACTCATCCGGTGACAGTAGGCCCGAAGGTCCCCACCTTTTCCCGCAAGCTCCAAAGAGCCCGTGGGCTTATCCGGTATTAGCCCCCCTTTCGGAAGGTTATCCCGGACCACCGGGTAGATTATCCACGTGTTACTCACCCGTGCGCCACTTTCCTCACCCCGAAGGGTGATTCACGTTCGACTTGCATGTGTTAAGCACGCCGCCAGCGTTCGTTCTGAGCCAGGATCAAACTCTCCAGTTGAAAAACTGTATAGATTGATTCTGTTTTGTCAGATTGACGTCTTTCCCGCCATCTGTCTCAAGCGTCGACTGTTCAGTTTTCAAAGAGCAGACTTATCCCTTTACATCTACTGTTTTATTATCCCCCCGAACAGAATTTTTGTCAATTTTTCGCATATTTAAGCTAATTAGAGATACCCGAGCATGTTAGGATCAGGATAGGTTCGCCCCCAAAAAAGAGGGGCAGGCGGGCCCCCTCCAAGTCCCGCTTGCCCCTTCACTGCATGATCATCGACAGGAACTTAGAAAAATTGGAAGGGCGACTCTAAAAACGGCCTCAGAGGAGGCAGTCCCTGCAGCTGCCGGCCGAATTTGCCGACGGGGGGGATTCGCAGCAGGTCGTCCTCGGCCTCGCCGTCCCGGTTGAAATCAAACACGAACTTTTCGTTTAACAGGTGTCCGTTGGGGACAAACAGCTCCGGATGGTCGAAGGGGGCCTTCTCCCAGCGAACCCGTTCGTCGGTGAGCGCCTTGATAAATGCCACCAGGGCCTTCTCTTCCGCATCCGTCAGGCCGAGGGGGACGATGTCCGGATCGAGGTTCTCGATGTTTTCCTGATGGAATCCGAAGGGGGCAAAGGCGCCGTTGTCGTAGAACTCCACCACCTGCTCCAGGTTCAGGAAGCCGCCGCTGTGGAAGTAGGGCCCGGTCAGCTCGGCGTTGCGCACCGAGGGCACCTTGAAGGCGCCGTCCACCGCTACCCGCTCGCCGGGAACGATGGGGCCGGGTATCTCAAAATTGTTCGGATCGAAGTTGAACTGGTCAATATTCGGGCCGTCCACTTCCTGACGGGCGAAAGAGAGGGGGAACCCGGCCAGATCGGCCCCGACACCCAGGTCTTCGGTGGTCTTGCGCACACCGATGTTGTAGAAACCGCCGTCATAGACCGCCACCTGGTTGTTCCCCATGACCATGCGCTCAATAGCCTCCTCGTTGCCGTCGGGCTGGTTGGCCCGCAGCCGTACCGAGGCGCCGGTGAACTCGGCACCGTCGTGGCAGTTGATGCATCTGCCCTTGGTCAGGAAGACCTCCAGGCCGTGCTTCTCCTGCTCGTTCAGGGCATGATCATTGCCCGCCGCGAAGTGATCGAAGGGGGTCTGGTCCGAGACCAGCGTCGCTTCATAGAGCTGGATGGCCAGGCCCCAGAACAGGGAGAAGTTGGCCTCCATCTGGGTGAAGGCGCCGACGCCCGGGATATTGATCTGGGCGTTGGAGGACCAGTACTTGGGATGGAAGGCCTTCTGGATCAGGGCCTTGTAGCTGGTATTGAGCCCCTTGCCCGACCAGTGGCGCAGCCCGCTCAGGACGCTGTCCTGAAAGCTTACCTGCTGTTTGGCCAGTGGTTGCTTGGCCAGCAATTTACGACCGATAAAGGGGAATTTCCGCCCGTCGCAGGACATCTCGAAAGGACTTTCCGGCGGTCCCACCGCCTGGGAGGCGAGGCTGGCGTTCTTCAGGGTGACCTGTACCAGGTTCACGCCGCCCCCGGAGTTGGCGACATAGATCCCCACGTTGGGATCGACGATCCCCCGCAGGCCCAGGGGGTTCACGCCGTTGAACAGGTTGTTGGCGCGACCGTCCCAGAAATTGCGGTGATTGAACACAGCGTTGATGACCGAGGGGGTATGCCGGGGCTCGACCCGCCGGGTCTTGACACCCCGGACCTGAAAAATGTCATCCAGAGGGGTGCAAAGCTCGACGC
>JBFHXN010000561.1:0-2107 GCA_041598955.1 Desulfuromonadales bacterium
CGGGCTCACCGTCGCCTCGCCGCTGACGACGACCAACAGCTGCGGCGGTGCGCCTCTGCAGAACAGTGCCGGCGGCGCCCTGGCCGCCGGGGATACAGGCATCAAGCTTCCTGGGGGCTCTCTGGCCTCCGGAGGGACCTGCACGGTCTCGGTTCTGGTCAAGGTGGACAACAACTCCCCGGGCCCTCATGAAAACGTGAGCGGCTTTGTATCGGCAACCCAGGGGGGCGCCAACACCACCCCCACCGGTTCGGCCACCGCCGCCCTGGTCGCCGTGCTTCCTCCGAGCATCGAAAAGCTCTTTGCCCCCAACCCGATCCTGGCCGGCGGGACCTCGACCCTGACCTTCATCCTCGCCAATCCCAACCCGAACAACACCTTGAGCGGCGTCGCCTTCACCGACACCCTGCCGGGCGGGTTGACCGTGACCACCGGGAGCTCTGCCGTCTGCGGCGGCACCCTGACCAGGACGGCCCCGTCCACTATCGCCTTTTCCGGCGGCAGCCTCGCCGCGGGGGGCAGCTGCAGCGCCTCCATCCAGGTCTCTTCCCCCTCCGCCGGCGACTACCTCAGCACCAGCGCCCCGATCTCCCACACCCTGAACGGGACCTGGAGCGGCAACACCGCCAGCGACACCCTCAGGGTCAATACCGCCGCTCCCGGCATCGCCCTGGTCAAGGAGGTCGGCCCCAGCCCCACCGGCCCCTGGACCTCGTTTCTGGCCACCACCCCCGGCACGACCCTCTACTACCACTACACCGTTGAGAACTACGGCGACGTACCTCTCACCTCGGTCAGCGTCAGCGATGCCGACCCCCTCGCCAGCACGGGCGGCTGCAGCTGGGGGAATCTGCCGGTCGCCGTCGCCGCCAACGACAATCACATCGTCGAGTGCACCTCGGGACCCTTTTCCGCCCTCTCCGGGTCCTGGCAATACACCGCCACCGCATCGGGAACAGCCGGCGTCACGGTGAGCGACACCTCCAGGGCGCGCTACGCCACCGCAGCCCTGAGTCTGGTCAAAAACGCCGTCCAGAATCACTTCAAGACCGTCGGGCAGGTCCTCGACTACACCTTCGTGGTGACCAACGACGGTTTTGCCCCGCTGGTCGGCCCGATCACCATTGCGGACGACAAGGCCAGCGACGAATCCTGTCCGGCCCTCGGCAGTGTCGGCGACCTCGACAACTACCTCGACCCGGGGGAATCGATCACCTGCACGGCCAGCTACACCGTGACCGCCGCCGACGTGAGTGCCAAGCAGATCACCAACATCGCCAGCGCCAGCGCCGGAGGCTTCACGTCCCCGACGGGGACCAAAATCCTCCCCCTGGCTGCCGATCTGAGCGTCGTCAAGACCAACGATGTGGGCGGCACGACAACCGTTGGAGTCCCCTTCGCCTGGACCCTGACGGTGACCAATTCCGCAGCGTCGGGATCCTCGGCGGCCTTCGCCGACGGCCAGGTCCTGCTCAAGGACGAACTGCCAGACACAGGGGCCAGCTACAGCGTGCCGGCCACGGCAGGCACATCGGCCGGGACCACCGGAACCATCGCCTGCGCCATCGCCTCGAGCACCCTGACCTGCACCGCCGGCGGCGGAGCGGTCACCATTCCTCCCGGAGAGTCCTTCAGCATCGCCGTGGCAGTCACCCCCACGGCGGCGACCACCCTGGTCAACCCCAAAAGTGGCGGCGTCTGCGAGGTCGATCCCGATACCCTGATCGGGGAGATGTCCGAGGCCGACAACAGCTGCAGCGACAGCGTGACCGTCAACCCGGCCTCGGCGACGGCGAGCCTGCTGGTGGTCAAATCGGTCCAGCCCTTTTCCGACCCCATCAACGGCACCACGAGCCCCAAGGCGATTCCCGGAGCCTTCGTCACCTACACCATCCTGGTGACCAACACCGGCCTCGGTGCGGCCGATCCCGATTCGACGGTGATCACCGACGGGATTCCTGCCGATACGGAACTTTTCGTCGGCGACATCGGCGCCTCCGGTTCCGGGCCGGTCCTCTTCTCCGACGGGGCCACGCCCAGCGGTCTGACGTTCACCTTCGTCGGCCTTGACGACGCCGGCGACGGCCTTTCCTTCTCCGATGACGGC
>JBFHXN010000562.1:0-2103 GCA_041598955.1 Desulfuromonadales bacterium
CCTGCGCCCTGGCCATGGCCCGGGGGATGAAAAAAGCCGCCCGCACCGACCTGGCCCTGGCCGTGACGGGGATCGCCGGCCCCGACGGAGGGACTCCGGAAAAGCCGGTGGGGACGGTCTTCATCGCCCTGGCCTCGGCCGAGGGGGTCGAGGCCAGGGCCTTCCGCTTCGCCGGGGACCGGCGCCAGGTGCGTCTGATGGCCGCCTGCACCGCCCTCGACTGGCTGCGCCGGACCGCGGCGGCTCACCTGGAAAAAGCCCAAGCGTCCTGATCTCCGTCCGGATCTCCCGGATGGAAACCTCCCTGGAGGCCCCATGGCCCTGGACCGGCCGACCCAATCACCTACCCGGCAGAATTTGACCCGGCCCCTTGCGGCGCTGGGGCTCCTGCTGGTGGCCGCGGTCGCCTTCGCCTCCCCGGCTGCTGCCCCCTGGGTGGGGATCGGGCTCCTTCTTCTGGCGGGCCCGGCCATGGCGGCCCTGCGATGGCGGAAGAAGAGCCTCGGTCTCAGGGAGGAAACAGACGCTCTCAAGGCAGAGCTCCAGCTCACCCGGCAGGCCCTCGAACTCTCCCATCGGCGCCATCGCCTCCTCCTCGACCATGCGGGCGACGCCATCTTCCTCATCGACCCCAAGGACGGGGCGATGCTCGAGATCAACCGTGGGGCCGAGGAACTGCTCGGCTACTCGGCCCGGGAGATCGGTGCCCTCTCTCTGGGGGCCCTCTTCCCCGGCCACAACCGACGCCGCTACCTGCGCCTCGTGCGCAAGGTCCTGCGGGAGGGGTACGGCGAGGAGGGGAGCCTGATCTTCCGCCGCCGCGGCGGCGCCCAGTTCATCGGTGCCGTGCATGCCCGCCTTGGCCGCCTGGGAAGCGAGCAGATCGTCCACGGCGTGGTTCGGGACGTCTCCTCCATCAAGCAGACCGAGCAGGAACTGCGCCGCAAAAACCGCGACCTGCTCCTGATCAACCGCATCGTCCACCGGGCCGGCGAAAGCCGCGACCTGCAGGAGATGCTGGGGGGCGTTCTCGCCGAGCTGACGGAAAACTTCGAGGCCGATGGCGGAGGGGTCTACCTGCTGCGCCACGGAGGGACCATCCTCGACCTGGTGGTCCACCGGGGGGTCGTGTAACCGGTGCTCGTGGAGTTGCGCCGCCTCACCCCCGGCCAGGGCCTGGCCGGCCGGGTCGCCGCCAGCGGCCAGCCCCGCTCGGCGGCCGACCTGCAGATCGACCGCCGGCTGCAGTCTCCGACGGTGCGAACGGCGGGCTGGCGTGGCTTTCAGGCCGTCCCCCTGTCCACCGGCGAGCGGACCGTGGGGGTCCTCTTCATCTTCAGCCGCCGCATCCGCCTCTTCACCCGCGAGGAACTCAAGCTGCTCCTGGCCATCGGCAAGCAGGTGGGGACGGCGGTGGCCGAGGCGGAACTCTTCGACGCCCTGCAGTGGCAGGTCCGCCTGACCCGGGCCAGCAACCGCGAGCTGGAGAACTCCCGCCGAGAGCTCAAAAGTCACCTCGGCCGCCTCGAGGAGGTCAACCGCTCCCTGGAGCGGCTCGACCGGATGAAGAGCCGCTTCCTCGGCCTCGCCTCCCACGAGCTGCGCACCCCCCTCACCTATGTCCTCTCGGGGGCCGAGTACCTGCTCGGAACCCTGGGCGGGCATCTCCCCCCGGAGGGGCGGCAGGTGCTCGAGGCCATCCACGTCGGAGGCAAGCGCCTCAACGAGATCGTCGACGATCTGCTGGAGATGGCCCGCCTGGAATCACAGAGCCTCTACCTGGCCCGGGAGAAGGTCGATCTGGCGGCCCTGATCGGCGAGGTGGGGAGCCATTTCCAGCCCCTTCTCCAGGAGCGGGGACTGGCCCTCTCCCTGGGGGGAATGCCGACGACCGAGGAACTGCTGGGGGACTACCACCATCTGCGCAGGACCTTCCACCGCCTGCTGGAGAACGCCGTCAAGTTCACCCCCCAGGGGGGAGGCATCGAGATCGCAGGCGCCCGCCGCAGCCCCTCCGACGTGGCCTCCATGCAGCCCGCCCTGAGCCCCTTCGCCCCGGCCTTCTTCGCCTCCCCCCCCAGGGTTCCCTTTCTCCAGGTCACC
>JBFHXN010000563.1:0-2102 GCA_041598955.1 Desulfuromonadales bacterium
CCGTCAGCGCCGAGACCCCCGCCCCCGAGGCGGTGCGCCTGGCCGGGCTGGTCCTCGCTCCCCACTGCAGCTATTTCCGAGTCGCGCACGGCATCTGCCACCAGGCCCGGGAACTGCTGGTCGGCTTCTTCCGCCTCTCCCGGGGGCGGGGTTTCCGCGGGGAAAGACGATTCCTCCAGCACCCCCTCACCCCGCAGGCCCTCGAGCTGATGACCCTCTGGACCGAAGCCACCGGCAGCGGCCACGAGCTTGTGGAGGGCTGGCGGGAGGCCCTGCGTCCCGTCGCCGCCGGGGAGGGCCCCGCCGAGACTTCCTCCCCCGGAGAGCCATCGGGGCGCAGACGCCGCAGACGCCCCCGGCGCCGCCGCTCAGGGGGCAAGGGACAGGGGCCCAAGGGAGAGAGTTCCGACTGACCCCTCCTTGACTATCTGTTTCGACCGACCTCCCGGACCAGTTCTTTGAGCCGGCTCATCTCCTCGCGGCTCGGACGCCGGTCCCGAAAGACCGCCCCCCCGTAAATTCGAGCGAACTCCCGGCAGGCCGGGTCGTCCACCTGCTCTGCCAGCTCCGAAAGACCCCTGTCCGCAGGGATCGTCTCGAGGCCGTAGCGACGGGCCACCTCCCTCAGAAACCGCCTCAGCAGCCTCTCCTCGGTGCTGGAGGGGCGCCACCCCCGCAAACCCGCGACGGCCACCAGGAATAACAGGACCAGCCCCGCCCCCCAGACCAGCTTTTTGCCATCCACCTCGGGCGCCTTCACCCCCTTGAGCCGCCTCCCCGTCTCCCGGAAAACCTGGATCTGCTGTTCCAGGTCGTAATTGATCACCGCCCGGTTCCAGTGATGCAGGACCGCGTCGGAGAGCCTTCGCCAAGCGCCGAGGGAACTCCCCCGGCCCCCCAGAAGGCTTCCCGCGTTGATGGCCAGGGTGCTCGGGTCGCGCCTCACCCATCCCCGCCCCTCGAGCCAGACCTCCACCCAGACGTGGGCCATGTCGTCGGTCACCAGGTAGTAACCTCCCAGTTCGTTGTACTCCCCGCCGTAGAAGCCCCCCACCAGCCGAGACGGAACCCCCGCGAGCCTCAGCACCAGCGCGAAGGAGGACGCGAAGTGCTCACAGTATCCCGCGCGCCCTTCAAAGAGAAAATCATCCACGGGGTCTTCGGGGCGGGGGAGGTCGCTGTCGGAATATCGAACCCCCTGGGTCACGAAAAAATTCTCGAGCAGACCCACCCGCTCGGAATCTCCCGTCCCCTCCCTTTTGATGCGCTCGGCGAGGGCGAGGACCCGGGGGGAGAGCTCGGGGGAAACCTGAAGGTAGAAGGCCCTGTCCCGGGGTCCCTTGCCGACGAGACTCCCCCCGGTCAGGGACTCGGCACGGTACTGGAGGCGCCGCTCCAGGGCCCTGCGGGACCGGAAGACCAGGTCGGGGCTGCCGCTCACCCGTGCCAGCTCGATGCTGACGGGGAGATCGAGGGCAAAGAGGTACTCGCTCTTTCCCGGTTCGGGGAAAACGGTCTGGGCGACGCGGCGCCCCCCCTGGGGGAGCACGGCCTCCACCGGCAGGTTCGGATCCCTGCTCCAGGTGCTCCCCTCGACCCGGTTCAGCACGATCCCCCGCCAGTAGAGGTCTTCGGTGGCGAGCTCCTCCGTCTCGACTCGGAAAGCGAGGCTCTTCTCCCCGGCGATAGCGGCGAAACTGCCGGGGGAAACCTTGTCGCTGAAACCGATCTGGGCCTCCTGCCGGGGGTTGAGGAAATTCCAGAGGGGAGTCTGGGTGCGGGGGAGAATGAAGAAGAAGAAGACCATCAGCACCAGGGAGACGGCGGGCAGCACGAGAGAGAACCCGAGAATCCTGCGCAGCTCTCCGGCGGGAAGGGAGAGCTCCGGATCGATGGTGAAGAAGCAGAGGAGCACCAGGGAGACGGCCACCAGGGTGACGAGAATGAAAAGACAGGGGAGAAAGGCCAGTCCCAGGGTATGGAGGGTCGATCCCGCCAGGGCGAAGATGGCGAGGAGGTAGATCTGGAGGAAATGGCGGCCCGACTTTTCGCTGGCCAGCCGCACCGCCAGGAGCAGAACGAGGAGGTTTCCCACCGGCCCG
>JBFHXN010000564.1:0-2101 GCA_041598955.1 Desulfuromonadales bacterium
AGGGCCGCCGCCTGCACCGGAACCCCGGGCCAGACGATCCGGAGTGATTCGGCCAGACCGAAGGCGTAGAGGGTGACGGAGAAGACCTGGGAGAGAAAGAGGGGGAGGCCGATGGCCCCGCCGATCTCCACCCCGAGGCTGCGGGAGATGATGAAATAGGCCCCGCCGACCCCGACGCGGCTGTTGGTGGCCACGGCCGAGAGGGAGAAGCTGGTGACCAGGGTGATGGCGTTGGCCATGACGACGATCACCAGGGTCTTGAAGAGCCCCACGTGGCCGAGCACCCAGCCGAAGCGCAGGTACATGATGACCCCGAGGATGGTGAGGATGGTCGGGGTGAAGACGCCTAGAAAAGTTCCGAGTTTGCGGGCGTCGGAGCTTCCCGCGCCGGGGGTGCCGAAGGGGGTCATGGGACTCCTGCCTGGAGGTTTGGGTGGGATGGATGGATCGAGGGGGCAATTTTACCCGTGGTGGGGGAAAAAGACAATTCCCGGACGGGGCGGAGGCGGCGCGAACCCCCGGTGATGTCATCGCCCTGCCGGGGGGAAGATCGCCGGTCCCCGGTGGCCTCTCAACGGCTCCCCATGCTTGCATTCCTGCAAGAATGCGTATATCTTAACCCGACTTGGCAAGTCCCATTGTTTTCGGCCGGTTGTCGATTCAGCAGGGGAGTGGAGATGAGCGAGCAGCAGCGACGTAAAGCAGAGCGGAAGGATTCGCTGAACTTTCTCGATTTCGTGGTGGTGGACAAGGGGGGGGAGGTTCTCAATCAGGGCCTCGGGCGCACCCTCAATGTGAGCGAGGATGGCCTTCTTCTCGACACCCACATCCCGCTGCTGCCGGGGGAGCTGCTGCGCATCAACATCGGCCTGGCAGACGATCTGGTCGAGCTCACGGGCCGGGTGATCCACATGGAGCCCGCCGTCGAGGAGCGCTATCACGCCGGGATCGAGTTCTCCGACATCGATGCCGAGGAGAAGCGGGTCTTCCGCAAGTACCTCGAAGCCTTCCGGGCGGCCCGGAAGGGCTGAGACGCCGCCGCGGCCCTCGGGCCCGAAGCACAAGGAATCCAGGGAGCCCCCTGGATTTTTTGTTTTCCGCTCTTCGGTCAGTCGCCGCGGCCGGCCCGGTTCAGCAGGGTGAAGAGCTCGGCCAGGGCGCGCCCCGCGAGAAGGGCCAGCAGGCCGGCCAGCAGCCCCAGGACGATGAGCAGGGCCCCGGCCTGAAAGGTGCCGGCCCCGACCTTGAGAAAGGGGAGGAAGGTGAAGGGGGTCTTTAGGACCGCCGCCGCACCCTTGCCCGAAAACCAGGTGAAGAGGCCCGCCCCCAGACCCAGGCCGGCGCAGGCGAAGGCGTAGACTTCCCCCGCCAGACGGCAGAGGACCGATGCCAGGGACATGGCCGGCCGGCCCTTCGGCTCCAGGGAGAGCACCTCGGCGGCGGCGAGCAGCAGGGCATGCAGGACGAAGTAGAGCACCGCCACGAAGGCGATCTGGTAGAGGATTCCGCCGACCATCCCCTCGGCGGGAAGGTTGAAGATCTTCTTCCAGGCGAGGAAGAACTCGATCAGGGCGGCCAGGCCGAGAAGGCCGCAGAGCCCCTGGAGGGAGCGGGAGAAGAGACGGAGAAAGAATCGCTCTTCGGCCAGTCGGGCCAGAAGGGGCCCTGCGAACAGGTACTTTTCCATGGGGGTCTCCGCGGTGGACTGAGGTTTGAAACCTTGCGGTCGGCCGTCGAAAAACCGGGGCTTCCCGGGGGCGCGACAGATGGTTTTTTCTTGGCCCTTCTAGACGTTGATCTTCAGGATGCCCATGACCCCCAGCACGATGAGGTAGACGGCCACGGCGTAGATCTTGGCGTTTCTCGGAAGGACCAGCACCAGGATGCCGGTGACCAGGGCGAGCAGGGGTTTGATCGGGATGTACATGGCGCGTCGTCTCCCAAAGAGGGGGTGAGGGGGCTTTTCGCCCCGGCGCGGAATATATCACGGGAGCCGTGGAGGCTGTCAATCGGGGGTTTTTTCCCCCGGCGGCCGCCCCGGAAAAGAAAAGAGAGTGCGATGTCCGAATCGAGAGTGCCCCACCTGATCCATCGGCAGGAT
>JBFHXN010000565.1:0-2100 GCA_041598955.1 Desulfuromonadales bacterium
TCCCGGCCGTCCAGACGGAGGTGTCACCCCATGAGCGTTTCGAACCCCCTCATCCAGATGGAAACCTCCCTCGGGGAGATCCTCCTCGAGCTCGATGCCGCCAAGGCGCCGGTCTCGGTGGCGAACTTTCTGGCCTACGCCCGGGCCGGCCATTACGACGGGACAATCTTCCATCGGGTGATCAAGGGATTCATGATCCAGGGGGGTGGCCTGACCCCCGAGCTGGCCGAAAAGCCGACCCGGGAGCCGATCAAAAACGAGGCAACCAACGGCCTTCGGAACAAGACCGGCACCATCGCCATGGCCCGGACCTCGGAGGTCGACAGCGCCACGGCCCAGTTCTTCATCAACACCGAGGACAACCGCTCCCTCGACCACGGCGGGCTCAACCCCGATGTCTTCGGATACGCCGTCTTCGGCAAGGTGGTGGACGGGATGGACGTGGTCTACACCATCGAGCAGAGACCCACTGCCGCCTCCGGGGGCCACCAGGACCTGCCCAAGGACCCCGTGGTGATCACCCGCGTGACGGTCATCGATTGACGGGGATGTCCCTTCCCCCTTTCCCTTCCGGCCGGTCATGGAACTGACTCCCGATCCCGAAGCCCTCCTGAAGCTCGCCCGGGCGAGAATGCCCTTCGGCCGCTACGCCGGCACCCGCCTGGTCGACCTGCCCGAGTCCTACGTGGTCTGGTTCGCCGGGGAGGGCTTCCCCCCGGGGGAGCTCGGCCGCATGCTGGGGGAGGTCTACGAGATCAAGGTCAACGGCCTCGAATACCTCTTCGACTCCCTCCCCGGATAATCTCTCACCCCCCAGAGGCTTTGCGCCATGTCAGCCCGGCTTCCCTGGTCCGCCGGAACCATCCCCCTGATGCTCGCCCCCATGCAGGGGGTGACCAACCGGGCGCTGCGGGCCTATTTCATCGACAGGGTGCGCCCCGATGCGGTCTTCACCGAGTTCATGCAGGTGAGCTCCCAGGGGGGGAAGGGTCTCACCCCCGCCGATCGCCGGGAAGCCTCGGTCCGGCATGGCGGGGTGCCCCTGGTCGCCCAGCTCATCGGGCATGACGGGGCGGCACTGGCGGCCGCGGCCCGATCCGCCGAGCAGGCCGGCGTCCGTCATCTCAACCTCAATCTCGGCTGCCCCTACGGACGCCGCACCAGCGGCCTCACCGGCGGGGCGATGCTGAGCCGGCCGGAGAAGCTCCCCGAGGTCCTTCGCCTCCTGCGTGACGCCATCGCCGGGAGTTTTTCCGTCAAGCTGCGGGCCGGCTACGACGATCCGGGGCAGATCTTCTCCCTGCTTCCCCTCTTCGAGGAGGTCGGGGTCGATTTTCTCATCCTCCACCCCCGCACCGTGGTCCAGAAATACGAGGGTCGGGCCGATCACGGCGTGACCGCTCGGGTGGCGCGGGCCACCCCCCTTCCCGTGATCGCCAACGGCGACATCAACGATGCCGCCACGGGGCAATTGATCCTCGAACAAACCGGGGCGGCGGGGCTGATGCTCGGCCGCGGGGCCATCGCCGACCCCAGGCTGTTTCTGCGCCTGCGGGGAGAGGCCCCGGACGACTTGCCCCTTAAAGAGCGCAGGAGGGAGCTGGGGGTCTACCTGGAGGAGCTGGCAACGCCCTATGGAGCGCTCTTCTGCGGAAACCACCAGGTGCTGGCCAAGCTCAAGGAGGTGCTTGCCTTCATCGTCCATCCCGGGCTGGCCGAAGAGGCCCGGGCGATGAAGCGGACCCGGAGCCTGGAGGATTTTCTCCATCTGGCGGGGGGACTGCGGAGCAGTGAGAGAGGCTGATTTCAGCGTTTGTCAGGACATGAAGACCGTATTTCAACGACCACGAGGAGGGGCAGCCGCTTGGCTGCTCCTTGGTATTTAAGACCAACAACCCGAACGAAGGATGGCCACGAAGTCGCCAAGGCACCAAGGTCAATGCCGAGAGGCGTCTTAAGTCACAGAAGCATTCAGGAAGTTGCTTTGTAGATAAGAGCTGCTCTTGGTGTCTTGGTGTCTTGGTGTCTTGGCGGCAAAAAGAACCTGTTTTTGGACTGTCGGTCCCTTCTGTCAATAAAACCCTCAGGCCCTTCCCCCGA
>JBFHXN010000566.1:0-2098 GCA_041598955.1 Desulfuromonadales bacterium
ACCCCCGCTCAAGGGCGATCGAACTAACCAGATTCTTTGAATTCATAATGGATTTCTCCTTTTCGGGTCCGCATGCGTTGCGCGATGGATCTTGCCTGTCACTTCATCCACGGCCAGTAGAGTTCCCAGTTGGGTCCTCGCACCAATTCCCCGATCAGAATGAGGACGGCCATGGTCACCACGAAAAACGTGAACAACAGGATGCCGACTTTGCGATCCCCGGAAAACCAGACCCCGGTCCCTTTGGGATTTCTGTCCAGATAGGGGAGCAGCAGCAGGGACAATACGATGGCCCCGGGGATCAGGATTCCGCCCAGCAGGGCCGAATAGCTCACCAATTCCTGGATCCCCACGAAATACCAGGGCGCCTTGGCCGGGTTGGTCGAATGCAGGGCGTTGGCCGGTTCTTCCAGGGGGGCGTCAAAGAGCAGGGAGACGCCGAGGATGACGATGAAGACCAGCAGGAAGAGCAGGAACTCTCGCAAAATCAGGTGCGGCCAGCTATGAACCGTATCTTCGGGCCCTTTGTCCACGTGGAAGGACTGGCCCTCGACAATCCCCATCAGGGAATAGGTCTTGTTGGGATCCTTCGGGAATATTTCGTCTCTTTTCACTGTCTGCATGCTCGAATCCTCCGCCGTGTTAATGCCAGTCTTCATTCAGGTTCAGTCCTTGGAAGGGCGCGAGAGCCCTCCGTCCTTGCGGATCCTCCAGAAATGCACCCCCACCAGGGCCGCCGTGAACAGGGGCAGCACCACGATATGAAGTACGTAGAACCGGGTCAGGGCCATCTGGCCGACCTCGTTGCCCCCCAGCAGCATGAAGCGCAGCTCCTCCCCGATCCAGGGGACGTAGGCGGCCATATTCGTCCCCACGGTCACCGCCCAGAAGGCCAACTGATCCCAGGGCAGAAGGTAGCCGGTGAAACTCAGAAACAGCGTCAGCAGAAGCAGGCACACGCCGATGACCCAGTTGAATTCCCTGGGGGCCTTGTAAGAGCCGGTGTAGAAGACACGGCACATGTGCAGGGCCACAGCGAGCACCATGGCATGGGCCGACCAGCGGTGCATGTTGCGCAGCACCAGGCCAAAGGAGACCACAAACTCGAGGTCTTTCATGCTGTTGTAGGCCATCTCGGTGGACGGGATGTAGTAGAACATCAGCAGTGTCCCGGAGACGGTCAGGATCAGGAACAGGTAAAAAGAGATCAGCCCCAGGCCGAGGGTATACCCCGGGCGCAGGGTGTTGACGTGGACCCGGACCGGGTGGATATGAAGAAAGAGGTTGCCAAAGACGGTCGAGGCCCGCTGTTGATCCAGGCTGCCCCCACCACGGCGAAAAATCGATGCCATGAGGTTTTTGGGCAGATGCTTGAGGGACTCTTTCAGGCTAACGGCTGCATTGTTCATAGATATCTCCACGGATACGTTCTGGGCGCCGCAGGGGGGCCCTATTCCCATTCCTCTTCACAGTGGAACTCCGCCATGGTGATGGCGCCCCCGGGGCAGCGGCGGGCGCATCTGCCGCAGCGCGCACATCGGCCCTCATCCTTGATGATCGCCGTCATGGCCTGGGCCTGCGGCGACAGCGTCTTCAACGCCTGGGTCAGTTGTTCGAGATCCTGGTCTCCGCAGATGTCCGAGATCCGCACCATCTTCAGGGCGCTGTGGACACAGGTGTCCATGCAGGTGCCGCACAGAAGGCAGCGGGACCGGTCAAATACGGTCTGTATGTTGCACTGGCGGCAGCGGGCGGCTTGCCGGCGGGCCTGTTGTTCGGCAAAAGCCAGGGAGATTTCCTGCTTGGTCCTGATCCGCTCCCCGGCCGCCCTTTTGGGGGCATTTTCCGGCGCGATGGTCTCGCACTGGGTGTTCTCGAAGTCCGGCGCCAGGGCCCTCATGTAGCCCTTCTTCTTCAGCCGCACGGTCTTGCCGCTCAGGTAGCCGTGGATGGAGCGGGCCGCCTTCTGGCCGTCGGCGATGGCGTCCGTCGCGTTTCTGGCGAACCGCCAGCGGACATCTCCCCCGGCAAAGACCCCGGGAAGACTCGTGGACATGTCTTCCTCGACCTCGTCATGACGACGCTTGCCATCGCGATC
>JBFHXN010000567.1:0-2091 GCA_041598955.1 Desulfuromonadales bacterium
GTCATGGTGTGCTCCTTTTACAGAGGGAAGAGGTCAGCCTGCCCCGAAAACCCTCCGCAGCAGTTCGGTGGTCCGTTTGGCCGGGTCCCGGCGGATGGCCGCCTCCTCCTGGGCGAGGTAGTGGAAGATCCCCCCCATCCCTTTTTCGACCACGTAGCCGGTGAGGTCGGTTTTGATCTCCGGGGCGTAGGGGAGGGCGCGGTAGGCGGTCATGGCCTGGTTGTAGACCTGCACGGCCCCCACCTCGGCGAGGCTCTGGTCGACCACGGGGCGCATGGTCGAGGCGAGCCCCGGCGTCATCTTGCGCTGGAAGTAGCGGGTGGCGGCATCCTCGGGGCCCTTGAAGATGGCCGTCACGTCCTCCAGGGTCATCTCCCGGATGGACTGCCAGAACAGGGCCTTGGCCTTGGGGGTCGCCACTTCCGCGGCGCGGTTCAGGCGCAGCTCCAGGTCGGAGAAGACCGCTCCCATTCCGACCCTCTCCAGCATCCCCTTGGCCGTGGCCAGGCTTCCCGGCAGAGGAATATGCACCGCCGGGTCAGCGTTGAACCCATCGGTGCGTCCCAGCTGCCCCACCACCCGCTCCGTCCCGACCCGCAGGGCCTCCCGGAGCCCATCCCCGATCTCCTGGTTCGTCAGGGAAGAGCCGGGCGCTGTGGAGGCCTGGGTGAGAACCTGCCGGCCGATCCCCTGCCAGTCGGTCTCGGTGCAGGAGAGAAGAAGGGGGAGAAGGAGCAGCGGCGCGAGCCGGCGCCAGAGCATCGATGAGGGATGGGTGGTCATGGGGAGCCTCCTTGGCCTGCGGGGAAGGGATTGCTGTAGGTGGCGGTTCAAGATGCCCCTCAGGAGTCGTGCGGGTCGGAAGGGGAGGAGGGGGCGTTCTCGGGGTTCTGCTCGGTCAGCCAGTAGGTCTGTTTGTGACCGCCCCGGGCCAGGTGGGCCCGACGGGACTCGGCTTCCCTCCAGTCGGCGAAGGTTTCGACCAGAAAGCGGTTGCCGTTGTCGTCCTGGCGCCAGAGGTGGAAGGTCAGGAAAGGTCTCCTTCTCTGGCCCACGCCGATGAGGTCTGCAATCCCCTGAGGATGGATTCACCCAGATCCCGGTGAATCCGGATACTCGGCCAGTTCCAGCAGGATACCGTCGGGTCCCCGAAAGTAAACCAGTTTTTTCCCTGTTTGTGCCCAAGTCTGGACGGGGCTCAGAAACTCGATGCCGTTGCTCTTGAGGCGTTCCACCACCCCCTCGATGTCGGAGACGGCGAAGGCCAGATGGCGCAGGCCGATGCGATTGGCCCTGGAGAGATCGGCCTCTGCTGCGGAAGAGAGGTCGAACTGCAGAAGCTCGACAGCGACCCGGGAGCCCGGGTGGTGCATGGCGACGAACCGGCCCCTGGCCCCGGCGATGCCGGTAACCTTCTCCAGAAAGGCGGCGTCCAGCGGGGCGCAGATCCCCTCGGTGAAGCCTAGCAGGGCGAAGAAGTCCCTGGCTCTGTCCAGGTCTGTCACGACGATGTTGAGATGGTCGATGCGTTCGATCATGGGGGATGGGGTTTGCACCTTCCTGAGGTTGACGTCGGGAGAGAGGGTGAGGTCTTCTTGATTTGTGTGTCCGATACGTATTGATTGAATATTTATGATAAGTCAATCGATTACATCTGTGTCTTCAATGACTTTATTTCCAATAGCCCATATTTTACACCTACTTCTTACTTCATAGGTCGCCCTTGCTTCGTTACACACAATCATTGCTTTTTCAATAGCATCTCGACTTTCACTAAAACCATATCCATAGCCAGTTGCAAAGTTTCCACTATAGTCAGATGTTACAGCATATGCATTATTGTCTGGCAATTCTTTGTATGAATTGAATGATGCCCTTATTCTACTTTTTGATGAATTGCTCATGCTAAGTCCGACACCTGGTCCAATGCCAAC
Organism: Desulfuromonadales bacterium; assembly: GCA_041598955.1. Lineage (GTDB taxonomy): Bacteria > Desulfobacterota > Desulfuromonadia > Desulfuromonadales > JBFHXN01 > JBFHXN01. The sequence goes on from JBFHXN010000567.1 coordinate 1,935, forward strand.
CTTAGGTCCATTTTTGAGTTTTAAACCTTCACCAGGCTCGAAATAGCATCCAAAAATAAGCATAATAAAAATGCTTAAACATACACATCTTAACAAGACAATCTCCTTTTCACATAACGGTTAAGCTCACCGGCGGCGCTGGGCCACTGGCAGAGCA
>JBFHXN010000568.1:0-2087 GCA_041598955.1 Desulfuromonadales bacterium
ATGACTCAACCACTCCTTGCAGGAAATCACTTCACGGGCCATCGAGGCTAGTCTCACCGGGAGGATTTGTCAACCCTCGGCCGAGGCCTCGGGGAGGGTGAACTCGACCCGGCTCCCCCGCCCGTACTCGCTCTCCATGGTGATCTCTCCCCCGTGGGCCTCCACGATGCTTTTGCAGATGCTCAGACCCAGCCCCATCCCCCGCACCCCCCGATCGGCGGGGGCCGCACGGAAGAACTTCTCGAAGGCCCTTTCCAGCTCCTCGGGTTTCATCCCCACCCCTTCGTCCTGCACGCTGACCCGCCACCCTCCGGGGGTCAGTTCGACCTCCACCCCGATCAGCCCGCCGCCGGGGGAGTACTTGACCGCGTTGCTGAGCAGGTTCTCCAGCAGACGATGGAATTTGCCCTGGTCCGCATGGATGACGGGTTCCCCAGCGGGGAGATGGGCCTCGAACCGGTGCCCGGGAAACTCCCTCCGGTAACTGGCGACCAGATTGCGAATGGAGGCGTTGAGGGAGAAATCCTCCTGGTTGACGAAGATCAGGCGCCCCGATTCGAGGCGGGAGAGATCGAGCAGATCGTCGACCAGGCGGTCGAGGTTTCCCGCCTTTTCGTGGATGCAGGCGAGGTACTCCTGCCGGTCGGCCTCGGGGAATTCCGCCTCGCTCATGAGCAGTTCCGAATAGCCGAAGATGGACGCCAGGGGGGTTCTCAGCTCGTGGGCCGCGGTGGAGATGAAATCGCTCTTGAGCCGGTCGATCTCCCGCTCCCGCGTCACGTCGTGCATGATGGTGATCAGGCCGCTCTGGCCCCCGACGCGGTCGAGGATGGGGGAGGTCCGGGCCCTCAAGATGCGCGGGTCGGCTCCGGCATGGGCCTCGAAATCGGCCCCGGAGCCCGTCGCCTCTCCCGCCAGGGCGAGGGCCAGGTGATCGAGGAACTTCCCCTCGCCGATCGCCTCCTCGACGGGACGATGGGAGACCTGCAGAAACTTCACCCCGAGCATCTCCTCGGCCGCTTCGTTCATCAGCACGATCCGGTGCTCGAGATCGGTCACCACCAGCCCGTCCCCCACGGAGCGGAGAATTGCGTCGATGCGGTTCCTTGCCGTCTGCGCTTCCTGAAGAGCCCGAACCAGGGCCTCTTCGGCCCACTGACGCTGGATGGCGATGGCATAGAGGGCCGCAAGACGCTCGACCGCCTCGAGGTCGCGCCGGTCGTAGTCGCTGTGGGCGTTGGCCAGGGCGATCATCCCGACCAACTCCCCTCCGATCTGGGCCGGCACCCCCAGAAAGTTGCCGATGGGGGAATGGCCGGCCGGCACTTCCCCCAGCCTGGAATCCCCTTCGGCCTCGTTGATGAGCAGGGAACGGCGGTGCTCGAGCACCCACCCCCAGGGACCGCTGAACTGCTTGAAGACGAGGCTCTTGTCCGCGGATCCCTCGGATTCTCCCGGGGAGGCCAGGGCGCTGACAACGAACTCCCCCGAGGGCTTGTCCAGGTGGCCGATGAAACCCATGCCGCTCACCGTCAACCCCCGTGCCTGACGCAGGATCAGCTCGGAGATATTGCCGATGGAGCCGGAGGCCAGAACGAGGCGGGAAACCTCGGCGATGGCCGCGCTGGTGTCGGCCTCCTGGGCCAGGGCCTCTTCCGCCCTGCGCCGCACGAGAACCTCATCCTGAAGCTTGTCGTTGGCGGCGCTCAGCTCGGCGGTCCGCAGGACGACCCGATCCTCCAACTCGTCCCGGGCCCGCAGCAGGGCCGCCTCGGCCTGTTTGCGCTCGGTGATGTCCTGGGCCACCAGAACAAGGCCCTCCCCACCCGAGCCGCGCAGCACCGAAAGGGAAAGGAGGACGGGGATCTCTTCGCCGGCCTGGGTCCGGTAACGCTTCTCCAGGTTGCAGATAAAGCCGCTGGGGGCGAGGGCCTCCAGCACCTGCTCGTCGATGGGGAGATCGGGGCAAAGCCGGTCGACGGGGCTCCCGACCAGTTCCCCCTCCCGGAAACCGGTCAGATGCAGGGTCGCCTGGTTGATCCTCCGGATGATCCGGTCGGGGCCCAGAACCACCAGGCTCTCGGCCA
>JBFHXN010000569.1:0-2069 GCA_041598955.1 Desulfuromonadales bacterium
GGTGCCGCTGCGGGCAGCCTCCCGCAGGTTGCGCAGGTCGCTCGATTTCCAGGCCAGGGCCGAGAGGAGGTTCTCCTGCTGGAGCTTTGCCTGCCGGGCGAAGGAGGTGGAAGGGGCCGGCGCCCCCCCGGGGAGGTCGGAGCCGCGGGAGAGGGCCCGGGCCTGCCGGGGGAGGTCGGTGCGCCGCCTGAAGCGGCGGAAGACCTCCTCCCTCAGCTCGTCGCAGAAGAGGACCTGGACCGGCCGGCCCGGGGTCAGGCGCAGGCCGATTTTCTCGCCGGGGGCCAGGGGCCTGGGATCGGCGAGGATCTCCTCCTGGGGGACCACCCCGACCTCCGAGGAGGCGAAATATTCCTTGTCGGTCTCGCCGAACCACAGGGGGCGAAGCCCCATGGCGTCGACGCTGAAGACGCAGCAGTGGCGGTGGCGGGCGATGAGCCCCGCCGGTCCCTGGGCGCTTGCGGTCAGAAACCTCCGGAAGACGCTGTACATCCCCTGCTGCTCGGCGGGGAAGCGGGAGAGCTCGCTGAAGATGGGGGGGAAGACCATCTCCATGGCCTCGAAGAGGGAGAGCCCGAAGCGGTGGATGAGCCCTTCGAGGGTGCGGTTGAGATCCTGGGAGTCGCTTCCGCCGGGGGGGAGGGGGATGCCGAGCATCCGGGCCTCCTCCCGCAGCCGGGCGATGGTGTTGATCTCGCCGTTGTGGCCGAGGAGGCTGAAGGGCTGGGCCCGCAGCACCGTGGGCAGGGTGTTGGTGGAGTAGCGGCTGTGGCCGATGGTGACCGAGGAGAGAAAGTCCCGGCGCTTGGGCTCCGGGTAGTAGCGGGGGAGCAGCTCCGGTGCGCCGTGGGTCTTGTAGGCGGCGACCTCGGTGGAGAGGGAGGCGACGTGCAGGGGATAGTCCCCCTCGAGCTGCTGGTGGAGTTCGTAGAGCCGGCCGGGGACGGAGGGGGGGTCCTCGAAGAGCAGGGCCACCTGCCAGAAAAGGGGCTCGATCTCCCGGGCGTCGCTGGAGAGAACCTCCGAGCGGACCGGTCCGGGGCGCTCCACGAGGATCCGTGCCCCGGCGGCGCGGAAGCGTCCGAGCACCTTGTCCTGAAGCTCGGGGTCGGCCTGGAGCGACTCCCGGGGGAGGAGCAGGTGCCCCAGGGCGAAACCGGGATCGTCGGCGAGGGCGGCCGGATGTCCCGCCCCGGAGAGGACCTCGCGCCAGCGCAGGCGGGGGATGTCGGTGAGGATGCCGCAACCGTCGCCGACGCCGTTGATCTCGCCGGCCCGGTGCCCCATCTTGACCAGGGCCTCGATGGTCCGCTGCACGTTGCCGTGGGTCGGCTGTCCGGCCTTGTTGACGTAGCAGATGATGGCGCAGGCGTCGCGCTCGGCGGGCATCAGGCCCGAGAGATCTTCGGGGGGCATGGGCATGGGAAACTCCTGGGTAGGCTGAAACCCTCCGGGGGCCGTCCTCATGCAAACCCGCAAGGGCCTACGGGACGGTCCGGGGGGATTGGACCACGAAGGTCACGAAGAACGCGACGAGGGGAGAGACCGGAAAGCCCGTCGAGCCCGATTTTGAACCGGGAAAGGACTTTGCCTTCCTGCGCGTCGTCTCCATCGTGCTGGGGCATCTGCTTGGTATATAAAGTCGTCCCGACTGGGGTCGAGGGGGAGAAGTTTACCCCTCCAGGGGGTGTGAGGCAAATGGAAAGGGCGGGTCCCCGGGGAGACCCGCCCTGTTTTTAATCTGGTCCCGCTGGCGGATCAGGCCATCTCCAGCAGGGCCTTCACCGTCTTCTCGATCCCTTCGGCCGCCTCGCTGATGCGGCCGACCAGCATGTAGGCGTGGGTGGAGACCAGGCGGTTCTCCTTGTCGACCACGAACTCGGTGACGGGGCAGGAGACGTGGGCGGAGCCCATCTGTTCCAGGGCCTGGGCCGTTCCCTGGTCGGTTCCGATGGTCAGGCGGTGGGCGAGCTTCTCGTTGCCGAGCACCCGGGAGACCAGGGCCGGGGCGATGCAGACCGCGGCGAGGGGTTTTTTTGCCTTGACCACGTCCTTCACCAGGCGGGCCA
>JBFHXN010000570.1:0-2061 GCA_041598955.1 Desulfuromonadales bacterium
AAGAACCACTCCGACCAGGCGCCCCTCCCCGTCGACGACGGGGGCGCCGAAGAGGTCATGGTCATCGAAAAACTCCCGCAACACGTCCAGCCGGCTTTCGACGGGAAGCTTCAGGGGGTTGCGAATCATGAGGCTCTCCAGGGTGGCGCTCCGCTTGGGAAAAAGCAGGTCGTGCATGCGCAGCACCCCGATCAGGCGTCCGTCGGCATCGATGACATAGAAATACTGCACGTGATAACCGGCATAGGTCTCCCGGTTGTCCTGGAGGTCTTTGAGGACCTCGGCGATGGTGCTCCCCGCCGGAAAGCTCAGATACTCCGAAATCATCAGGCCCCCCGCCGTATCCGGGGGGTAGGCCATGAACTGCCGGGCCTCCTGGGCATCGTCGGGGTCCATCCGCTCGAGGATCGCCTCGGCATCCTCTTCGTCCATCTCCCCGAGCAGGTCAGCGAGGTGGTCGCTGTCGAGCTCGCCGAGAATCGCCGCGGCATGCTCCGGTGGCAGGTCGTCGATCAGATCTGCGGCCTGGGCATCGGAAATGTCTTCGATGATTTCGGCGGCATCCGAGGGGGTCAGCAGTTGGAAGAGTCGTCCCTGGTTTTCCGCGCTGAGGCGGGAGATGGCCCGCGCCGTTTCCGTCGGGCTCATCTGATCGATGAAATCGAAGAGCGGCGCCGCCTCTCCGGCATCGATCAGCTGCTGGATGTTTTCCCAGGGGCGCTGGGGCTGGTCGGGCGGCTCAATGACCGGGGAGGTATCCATGAGCGATGAACTTTCCTGGAAGAAGGGGGGATGGGGGGGAGCCGTCTCGGCCGACATGCAACCGATAAGCGCCTGCCGGTGAAGGAAGACGGTCGGATCTGGATTCCGCCATGGCTGGCCGGCACTGTGTGCGTGAGTATAGAAGATCGGGCGCTGTCGTACAAGGGCGGCGACAGGGCGGCAGGAGGCCCTGGAGTGGCCTGGCGGGGGCGAAGGGGGAGGGAAACCGGAAGTCGGGGGTCAAAAGCAAAGGCGGCCCCATGGGCCGCCTATGGTGGAAATCAACTCATTTGGGGAAGTTCCCAACCCTCAATGACAGCGGAGGAGCTTCTTCCCGCTCTCGAAGAGCACTTCCACCTTCTGCGGGCCGGCGATGCGCGTGACGAGGCCGATCCCGAAGGTGGAGTGTTTCAGAAGCGCCTTTGTCTGGTACCTTCCGTCGAGGTGGTAGTCGACGGCCCGGTCGATGTTCATGTTCGGTCGCAGCGTCTGCCACTCCTTCGCCTCGGCAATGGCGGGATCCGCCTTCGAGCGGCGCGGCTTGGCGGGCTTGGCCGTCTTCACGGCCGGAGTCCGTCCCCGGGGACGGCTCGCGGTTTTTTCGAAGTCCTGTTCGCTGTCGCAGGTGGAGCATCCGACGCGGAAGGTCTCCTCGTCGATCAGGGCTATGACCTTATGCTCCTTGACAGCCCCGCAGGATGCGCATTGGGTATTCACGGTGTCGCCTGGCGTCAGGCTCTTTTTGGTGCTCATGCTGAAAAATCCTCTCCGGGCACGCGGTGTGACCCTTGAGCGAGTGATGGGCAGGGGAGATGGGGGGAGTCGAAGGAGGGGGGGGAAAGGTGACGGCGTCAAGCCGTTTTTCCCGCGACGATTCTTCATTCTACACTGTTTCCGCCTTTGGCTGGCGTTTTTCTTTTCAGGGGGCACGAAGATCGGCCAGGGATGAATGAGGGGAAGGGATGAGGCGCAATGTTGGGGAGACGGGCTTTTGGGCCACTCCCTTTGGGGGTGGGAGGGCTAATCGTTATAGCCGCTGCCGATGGCGGAGAAGGGGAGGTCGAGTTTGAGGTCGGGCACTTCCTTGGCGATCCAGGCGGTGAAGGTGTTGCTGTTGGGCCCCGGAAAGGCGTCGTAGGTCGTGGGCCAAGGGTAGTTCCTGACCGCCTCCTCCACCTGGTCGATCAGGGCATCCACCCCGTCCCCCCGGTGATCCGCCAGCAGCCTCGGCTTCTCGCCGAACCAGTACCGGTCGGGGGTGTCCCGCCGGATGCGTACCACGGGCCGCCCCTCTTCATG
>JBFHXN010000571.1:0-2047 GCA_041598955.1 Desulfuromonadales bacterium
CCCTCGGTCCGGATCTGCGGGTCATCTACTACAACGCGCCCTACCTGAGGCTCTACCCCTTCGACCCCTCCTTCATGGAGGGGCGCCCCACCATTCATGAACTCATCGGCAAGGCCTGCGAAATGGGCATCTACCCCTCGGGGGAGGCTGAAGTACTCATCCGCCGGCGGTTGGCGCATTTGAAAAATTCGGCCCAAACCCAGGTCCTCGAAACCCCCCGCACCGACGGCAGCCTGGTGGAGGGTTTCGCCGCCACCCTGCCGGACGGGGGGTATCTGCTCACCTTTCGGGACATCACCGAGCGGCGACGGGCCGAGGAGGCCCTGCGCGCCAGCGAGGAGCGCTACCGCGGCCTTCTTCGCAACCTGAGCACCGGCGTGGTGGTGCTCGACCCCGGGGGAGGGATCACCCTGGTCAACCCGGCGGTTCTCGAGATGCTGGGGCTCGGAGAGACCGAAATTCTGGGCAAGACGAGCCGGGACCCCGACTGGAGCCTGACCCGGGAGGACGGCACGCCCCTCCCCCTGGAGGAGTATCCCGCCAACCGGGTGCTCTCCGGAGGCAAACCGGTCCGCAATGCGACGGTGGGGGTCGAAAACCGGCAGACAGGGGAGGAGCTCTGGGTCCTGGTGAACGCCTACCCGGTCCTTGGGGCGAAAAAGGACCTGCAGCAGGTGATCGTGACCCTCGCGGACATCACCGACCGCAAAAGGATGGAGGAGGCACTGCGGGAGAGCGAGGAGCGCTTCCGGTCCATCTTCCAGTCGGCCGCCGCCGGGATGGCCCTGCTCACCGCCGAGGGGCAGAACCTTCAGGTCAACCCGGCCCTCTGCCAGTTTCTCGGCTACGGCCGGGAGGAGCTGCTCGGGATGAACCTCCTCGAATTCACCCACCCCGATGACCGGGACATGACCGAGCGGCTCTTCGGGGAGGTGGCCGCCGGGCACCGGAAAAGCCTCGATTACGAGAAGCGCTACCTGCGCAAGGACGGCACAACCGTCTGGGGGCACGCGACCGTGGCCTGGGTCCACGACGCCCGGCGCAATCCCCTCTACTGCATCGCCCTGGTGCAGGACATCACCGAGAGGAAACTGGCCGAGAAGGCGTTGCGCTACGCTCTGGAGGAGACCGAGGAGGCCCGTGGCAGGATCGACGCCATCCTGCGTTCGGCGGCGGACGGTCTGCTGGTGACGGACGCCGAGGGGAGGATTACCCTGGCCAATCCGGCCGCCGAGGAACTCCTGGGGATGACCCGGGAGGAGATAGAGGGGATGGCGCTCCCCGAGGCCATGGAAAGGCGGATCGGTTCTCCTGAGACCGAGGCATCGACGGCTGCCGGGGATTCAGCTCCCGACGCCTTTGACTGGGAGATATTTGCTCCGGGTCGCTCGGCGCCCCGCATCCTGCAGGCGCGGATGTCGACGGTCGAGGGGAGGGGAGGGCGCCCGGGGGGGGGCATCCTTGCCCTGAGGGATGTTACCCGGGAGCGGGAGATCGACCGGATGAAGACCGAGTTCATCTCCACCGCCGCCCATGAGTTCCGGACCCCCTTGACCACCATACGGGGCTTTGCCCAGGTGCTGCTCGAAGACGGGTCCCTTCCCGAAGAGGAGAGGCGGGAGTTTCTGACTTATATCCACGACAAGGCGGTGGCCTTGGCCGGCATCGTCTCGGACCTGCTCGACGTCGGCCGCATCGAATCGGGGCAGGGGCTCTCCCTGGAGCGGGCCCCCTGCACCCCCCGGGAGATGGTCCGGGAAGCCGCGCAGGCCTGGAAGGCCCGGCCGGACCGGGAGCGCTTCGAGGTCGAACTGGAGGACCCCATGGCGCCCCTCTTCGTCGACCGGGGGAAGATGGGGCAGGTGTTCGACAACCTTGTCTCCAACGCGGTCAAGTACTCTCCTTCCGGATCCCCGGTCCGAATCTGCGGTCAGAAGAGGGAGGGAAACTACCTCTTTTCCGTGGAAGACCGGGGGGTGGGGATGAGTTCCGTGGAGGTGGCCAAGGTCTTCGACAAGTTCTACCGGGTCGATTCCTCGGATACGGC
>JBFHXN010000572.1:0-2041 GCA_041598955.1 Desulfuromonadales bacterium
GAAACCCCTACGCCCCCGACATGCCGCCCCTCGATGCATATACCTATGAGACGAGCGGCACCGTCGGGCCGCCCAACTTCGACAACGGCAACCGTTTCACCACAACCCATGCCGGGCCGCCCGCCAACGAAACTTTCCCGGTGGGGGTGCCGCGGCTCTTCTCCCACAGTGTCTCGGGGGCGGCGGTCTCCCGGTCCAAGGGGGGCTACTTCATCGACCAGAACAGCAACTGGCCGACCAAGAATGCCAGCTTCGACACGGTGGCCAAGACTGCGGGCATCTGCATCCTCTGCCACGGCGGCACGATCGACACCATGGACTACTACACCGGATCGACCCTCTGGCGTTTTGCCCCTCCGGCCAAGAACGGCCACGCCAATGCGGCTCTGGGTGGATCGGGAGCGGCGAACACGCGGGCGAGCGATCTCTTCGACGCCACCCGCGGAACCACAGCCCCCATCGTCTGGATGGGGCAGCAGCGAAGCGTTCCCGAGCGGGCCAACGGCGGAACTACCAACTACGGCGTCAGTGCCACCTACGGCAATCCAAAGAACAATGGCCCTTTCAGCCCCTTCGGGAGCGAGCCGGCCAACAGCGGCGACCAGTTCATCCCGGTCTCCAACATCGGATGGTATGGTGGTACGCCGGGGACGACGGCTGTCGGCGGTCAGTATTCCACCTGGTACAGTGCCGGTGGGATCGGCACCGACGGCAGTACCGGAGCGACCCGGGCTCACAACTTCACCTGCTCCAAGTGTCACAGTCCGCATGCCTCCGGCCTGCCGGCCCTGCTCATCACCAACTGTCTCGACCGCAGCGTCGGCACGTGGGATGGTACGCCAGGCACGGGAACCCGCAGCATCGGCCCCGGCGGGGCAACCTCGGGGTCGGGCTCGTGGGGGGACAAGGTTCAAAACAACTGCCACCGCAAGGACAATACGACCACCGGCTGGCATCGGTTGGCAGCGGGACAATGATCACCCATGAAACCATTCAAGGAAGGGAGGCGACCATGAAGCGTTATGTGAAACCGAAGTTGGTGGGGGGCGGCAACGTTCATCCCTGCTGAGAAACCAAATGGCAAAGGGCCGGGTTATCACCCGGCCCTTTGCCATTGTGCATATGGGCTTCGCTGATTGGATGCGAGGGGCAGTTCTTCGCGCCTACTCTCTTCGGGGAGCGGAGGTCAATCCTTTTATTGGGGTTGCGACTTAGCGCGGGTGATCAATTTTTCGACGAGTCCGGGAAGGTCGGGGTGATAGGTCTTGGACCAGGCGATCTGTCTCAGGGGGGTGAGGTGGTGCAGGGCCTTCTCCCTCTCACCACCGGCCAGGTAGACCTCGGCCCGGCGCAGATCGAAGAAGGGGTTTTCAGGATAAACCTTCGCCCCTCTTTCAAGCAGTTCGATGGCCATCGCGGGGTTGCCGTCCCGTAGCGCCAACTCCCCAAGGCCCAGGTAGGCAAAGGCGTAGCCCGGTTCGATGGCGACGGCCCTGTCGAGCCGGCTCAGGGATTCCTCGATCTTTCGAACCTCGAGGAGGACACGGTGGAAATCGTACTGGGAGGCAGCATCATCCGGGGCTTCCTCAGCAGCTTTCCGGTTGAGCTCCAAGAGCTTTTCGATCTGAAAGACCTCTGTTCCGTAGAGGGCCTCGGCGCGAAGTTGCCAGGAACGGGGCATCTCCCCCTCCAAGAGGTGAGGTTGGCGCAGCAACGCGGCGAGGTCTGTGATGAGGAACCGGGTTTCCAGGGAGATCTGTCCCTCTTCCGTGGAGTAGCTGAGGGTCACGGCCAGGGGGCTCCAGGCCGCCTGCCGAAGGAGGGTGGCGGTCTGGTGGAGGAGGTCGTAGGGGGGGGTGGTGGCGGCATCCCGGTAGAGGCCACGGAAATAGCTCAGGTCGACGTGGATCAGCAGGGGCCCCTCAAGGGCCGGCAGGACGTCGGGATGAACGGCCTGGAAGGGGAGACCCCGCAGGCTCCCCGAAAATCGACCCTCCTCCAAGGCAAGCCCCTTCGCCTCCTTCTCCGTGAAGAACCCCCC
>JBFHXN010000573.1:0-2041 GCA_041598955.1 Desulfuromonadales bacterium
ATACCCTTTGGCCAGGTGCGCACCGTGGGTGGAGGTGTTCTGCTTGGTGGTCATGGTGGCGCTGCTGTTGCCGTGGCAGGACTGGCAGCGGCCGCCGCTGATCATGATGGTATTTTTACCCCCGGCCCAGGTGACGGCCGCGGGGCTGTAGGTTCCTCCCCGCTTGTTCCCGCTCGAGTGGCAGTAGGTGGCGGAGCAGGTGCCGGGGTTGGCGGTGGCATAGGCCGGGGTCAGGGCCCCCGAAGCGCTGGAGAGGGGATCGGCGGGTGCGATGAAGACGTCCTGGAAGGTGCCGTTGTCGTGGCTGTAGTTTCTGTGGCAGGCGTCGCAGCTGAAGGCATACTGCCCCGCCAGGCCCCCGGCGTGGGAGGAGTGGGGGGTCGCCGACTCGTCCTTGAAGACGCCCGAGGCGCTGTAGTTGATGGCGCCGTCGACGGCGTAGCCGTTGGGGCCGCCGGCCGTGTTCGCCGTGGGGGGGAAACCGTGGCAGTCGGTGCAGTTGGCCTCGAAGGCAAAGGTCATGCCGGCCTTGCCGTGGACGTGGCACCCCCGGCAGTTCTCCCCCTCCACGTGGGCCCGGGCGCTCCCCGGCATGGTGGTCAGATTCCCGTGGCACCTCTCGCAGTAGCCGGCGGCGGCGCCGGCATTGCCGTCGGCCCAGACCGCCGCGACGGAGGGTCCGGCCACCTCCCAGGGGGTGGGGAGGGTGGCGAAGGAGAGCCCGGTCACCGGGCCGTAGGTGGTCGTGGATGTGCTCCCCCGCAGGACGAAATAGTTGGGGCTCCCTCCATTGTAGGAGTGGCCGCTGTGGCAGACCAGGCAGCCGACGGTCTCGGTGGCGCTGCCGTGGGCCGTGTAGGTATGGCAGGCCTGGCAGAGGGCAGAGGCGTTGCGGGCCTTTCCGTCGGCCCGCAGCAGGAAGCCGTCTCCGGCATTGAGGACCTGTCCCTTGCCGTCGATGGTGGAAGAATCGGAGTCGGCCCAGTGGGTGCCGTGGCAGGAGGTGCAGGAGACCTTGGTCCCCAGGAGGCGCACGTCTCCGTTGACGCCCCCCTTGCCCGGGACGGCATTGTACTTGCCGGCGTTTTCAGGCTTGGCGATGGCTGCTGCATAGTCGGCCACCATGGGGTGGGTCTCCAGGCCCCGGTTCCCCTCGGGCTTGTCCCATCCCCGATGACAGTTGAGGCACAGGGCGTCAGTGCTGTTGTTCATCCGCAGCAGCTGGGCGTTGACCGCACGGTCGAAATGGGGCTCGTGGCATTTGCCGCAGGTGGTCTTCCAGACGGAGATGCCGTAGCGGGAGGAATAGAGGGCCGTCGTCGGAGCGCCCGCCCCGGCGGCCGGGAGGGTTTCCTTGGTGGAGGCCCAGTTGTGGGAGGTCTGCTGGCTGGGGTTGAACCCCGTCGCCGAGGCGGAGCCGTAGGCGTCGCTGATGTCGTTGGGAGTGAACCGGGTGGCCGGGGCGACCCCGGAGGTACCGTCGGTCAGGGTGACCGTGGCTCCGCCAGCCTTGTGGCACTTGAGGCAGAGGTTGGTGGTGGCGCTGCCCAGGGCGAACATGCTGATCCCCGGGGCATGGCACTGCTTGCAGTCGAAATAATGCACCGGAGCCGCCCCGGTTGCCGGAGGAAGCAGAAGCACCAGGACTGCAATAAGACCAACAAAAAAAACTCCCACACGCATAAACCGTCCCCCATGCCACAAAGGTCCCAGAATCGGTTATTTGCCTACCCTGAAAAAGTGAAATCACAGGTTCCGGGCTGTATCGCCCTGCCCCCCGGGATCACGCAAACTCCCGTCGGAAAAGGCCCTTCGAGATTGATAATTTTCAAGCGAGCCCGAGGAGTGGGTACTGATGCCAGAATCGAGCCATTTTTGTAGTTTTTTTTAATAAGCCTGTCGTAACCAAGCAGGACGCATCTTTTTTACGGGTACTGCCGCACTGCCCATCCTCCAAGGTGCGACTCCGAGTCATCAAAGAGATCCTCCGGGGAAGACGTACGTTCCCTTTCCAGAAAAAAGAAGCGGGACCGGCATGACC
>JBFHXN010000574.1:0-2037 GCA_041598955.1 Desulfuromonadales bacterium
CACCTTTCTCAAGGTACTGGGTGCGGGATTCGTCGGCCTGAGCTCCATCGCCGGCACCAGGGCCTTCGCGGCCGTGGAGAAGGACAAGAGCCTCTCCATCGTCAAGGGAGGCTCCGACCGGTTGGTCATCGACCGGGAGAACAAGGAGCTGCGCATCTCCGCCTCGGTGACCAAGGACTGCTCCAAGCCCTCCATCTGCGACTGGGGGCGCCGTTTCCAGGCCTTCTTCGGCGCCAAGGGGGGAAAGATGGAGGCTTTCTTCGTCTTCACCACCGATGTGAGCCGCAGCGACATCGACAAGGCCCTGCAGGGCCTGGGGGTCACCTCCCGGAGGCAGATCCCCATGTCCGAGGTGGAGCAGCGCACGGGCCTCAAGCCCACCACCACCCGGGACGACTACCTCGACGGCGACCCGATGATCGTCACCATCCGCTTCACCCGGGGTGAGAACATCGTCGAGGCGGCCCTGGAGGATTTCATCGAGGAGAAGATCGAGGTGGGAGGCAAGGAGGTCATCAAGCCCTACACCCCCCATTTCGTCTACCACGGCACCGCCGAGGCGATCGACTTCCCCTCGGGCTGCATCGTCTGCCCCTCCGACTGCAACGGGGGGATCATCACCGACAACGTCCTCCCCCTCAAGACCACCGTCAACTACTACCGGATCAACTGGGACCGCATGCCCCCCGTCGGCTCGAAGGTGGAGGTCGTTCTCAAATCGATCTACGGCCCCTACCGGCTCTCCGCCACGAAGGGGTAATGTCCGACAGAAAACCTTCCCGAAAGCGGGCCCCTGGGAATCGGACAACCTTGACCACCCCAGGTCCCCCCCCACATCAGCCTTTTTCCTTGCTCCTTAATACCTTAGAATTTCAGCCAACACCTTGGAGCAAGGGAAGGGCTCTTGAAAACCCCCCTCCGGCCCATTCGACGGCGTCTCCGAGTTCGCTGCGCAGAAGGACGAAGGCCCCCTCCCCGGTGCAATGGTTGACCCAGAGGTGGGAGATGGAAAAAGGACGAAGAGCCTTCGCCAAAGCGAGCACCTCGCTATCGGAACAGTCCTTCAGGTGGAGTCCCCCGATGAGGGCGTGGATCCTTTTTTCCCCGGTGAGAGAGCGGGCGGCGGCCAGGGTGTTGAGTACCCCCCGGTGACAGCAGCCGGTAATCACCACCAGCCCCTCGGAGGTAGCAAGCACCAGGGCCTGCTCATCCTCGAAGAGGTCGGCCTCCCACCCCTGCTCCCTCTGCCGCTCCAGCCCCGGGGAGCCGACGGAGCCGTGGCTGTCCGGGATGGGACCCGTGGTCCAGACCCCCGGGAAAAGCTCCCGGGGCTCATCGGAGGAAAGGATGGCCAGGCCGGCCTCCTCGGCCCGGGCCCGGATCCAGGAGAGGCCGAGCTGCCGCTCGGGACATCCTTCCTGGCGAATCCGCCTCCGGATCCAGGCGCCCGGGTGGACGAGGAGGGTTGGCCGGACCCCGGAGGCGAGAAGAAAGGGGATCCCGTTGCCGTGGTCCCAGTGGCCGTGGGTCAGGACCAGGAGGTCGGCCTGGCGCACCGGAACGCCCAGCCGATCGGCGTTCTCGAGAAATCCGCCGTCGCTGCCGGTGTCGATGAGCAGACGACGGCCTCCGGCCTCCAGGAACTGACTCAGGGCGTGGCTGCAGTTCAAGCCGGGGAGGTCCGAATGGTTGTCGAGCAGAACGGTGAAGGTGACGGGATGGAAGGAAGGCACTGCGGGCTATTCAGTTTCAGGGGACGAAAGGGGGAGCTCTCCCCGCACCTCGGGATGGCTGATCTGGCCACCGCGGTTGGCCGTCCACCCGATCAGCAGAGTCGCGGCCAGGGAGAGCAGGAGGAGCAGGGTGGAAAATCCCCGGGGGAGGCGACCGGCGGTGCGCTGGAAAATCGAGCCTCCCAGGGCCGCCACGCCGAAGAGCCCGGCGATGACCAGGGCGAGGGTGGCCGCCTCCTCGTGGGCTTCGACCAGCGGCTCGCTGAACCCCGGCAGATGCTCCAGGACCTCCTCGGCCTGGTGG
>JBFHXN010000575.1:0-2034 GCA_041598955.1 Desulfuromonadales bacterium
CTCTCCCTTCCCTACCGGATCAAGGAGGGGGAAGACTATCCCTTCGCCCCGGGGATGCCCTTCGAGTTGCGGGCCGTGGCCATGGGGATGGGGATGCGCATCAGCGGCAGTTTCCGGGAGAGCCTCGACGAGCATCGCATCCGGGTCGCCCTGGGGGTCGACCTTCAGGCCTTCCAGCCCCGGCCCGGCAAGAGAATCGACGCCCGTGTGGGCCTCCGGTTCACCCGGGGCCAGGGAAACCTGCGCTCCCTGCGAGAACTCTGGGACAAGAACGTGCGGGTTCTCCAGAGCGGACGGGACCTCTCCAAGCTGCAGAGCTCCTTTTCCCCCTGCCAGGTCAACCTGAGCGCCGGGGGGCTGCGGTTCGACTCCCCGACCCCCGTGGAGCTGGCCGAACTCTGCCTCTTCCTCATCGACCTGCAGGACGGCCAACCTCCCATCTGCACCCTCGCCGAGGTCATCTGGACCTCCGAGAAGGAGGGAGCGAAGGGGTACAAGGTGGGGATGCAGTTCCTGAACATCCTGGAGGCCGACCAGAAACGGATCGAGGGGATGATCCGGGCCCGGGAAGTGGAGGAGCGCAAGAAGGCCAAACCCTGACCCTTCCGGCGCAGGCCCCCTCCGGACAAGTGCAACACAAGGGCCCGCCCCATACCGGGGGCGGGCCCTTGTTTATACGAACTTCGCTTCTTTCCTTCATCCCCCTTCAGGGGAAAAGAGCCGGCTGCGGCATGGCGGTCGGCGTCACCCCGCCCTTCCTGAGCCGCTCCAGAAAGAGAGCCCGGGGAATCCCCCCGGCCCCCATCGAGGCCAGGTGAGGAGTCGGCATCTGGCAGTCGAGCAGGACGAAACCTCTCTCCATCAGGCGCCGCGCCAGGTGGACGAAGGCCACCTTGGAGGCGTCCGGGACCCGGTGGAACATCGACTCGCCGAAGAAGCAGCGCCCCATGCAGACCCCATAAAGACCGCCGACCAGCTCCCCCCCCACCCAGCACTCCACCGAGTGGGCGAACCCCATGTCATGCAGCCGACCGTAAGCGGCGGCCATCCCTTCGCTGATCCAGGTCCCCCCCCTGCCGTTGCGGTGCTCCTCGGCGCAGGCCGCCACGACCTGGCGAAAGGCTCCGTCAAAGGTGACCTGGAAGGTCTCCCGGCGCAGAGTCTTCCCCAGGCTGCGGGAGATGTGGAGATTTTCGAATTCCAGAACGAAGCGCGGATCGGGGGACCACCAGAGGATCGGCTCCCCCTCGTTGAACCAGGGGAATATCCCCATGGAATAGGCGAGAAGCAGGCGCTGCGGGGAGAGGTCGCCGCCGATGGCGAGCAGGCCGTTGGGATCGGCATGCTGGGGCGGGGGGAAGATCGATTCGTCGGGAAGGCGGTAGATGGTCACGGCAAAGCGCCAGGAGTCAGGGGAGCGGACCGTTTTTCATCGCTCCCCGGGCCCCTCGGAGCGCCACCGGTCGCCGGAGCGATCAAAAATGCCCGGATGCAAGGCGCCCGAAGGCCGAGAAGTGAGGCGTAGCGGAAGCTACGCCGCAGCGCCGAGGTCAAGGGCAACGCAGCAGACGGGCGTTTTTCATCGCTCCCCGGGCCCCTCGAAGCGCCACTGCTCGCCGGGGCGATCAAAAATGCCCGGATGCAAGGCGCCCGAAGTCCCGAGGAATAAGGCGTACCAAAAGGTACGTCGTTGACGAGGGACGAGGGGAACGCCGCAGACGGGCGTTTTTCATCGCTCCCCATAGGAGAAGCTCAGGGCGCCGGCCTTCACCCCCACCCTCACCTCCCCCCCCTTGCTGAGTCGGCCGAAGAGGATCTCCTGGGCGATGACGTCGCTCACATCGGTCAGGATCAGCCGGCCCAGGGGGCGGGCACCGAAGACGGGGTCGTACCCCCGCCGGGCCAGGTCCCGTCGGGCCGCGGGGGAGAGAACGATGCGCACCCCCTTCTCCTCAAGGCGGCCTGAGAGCTCGGCCATGAACTTGTCCACCACCCGCTCCATGACCTGCTGGTCGAGGGGCTGGAAGGGGATGA
>JBFHXN010000576.1:0-2027 GCA_041598955.1 Desulfuromonadales bacterium
TGCCGTCCCCCCTCCGCCCCCATTCCCCGTGACCCCGCCGGGGGCCTGCACTACATTGGCCCACCCCGCTAACCGTCATTCCAGCCAGGAGTTTTCAAGCCCATGACCCGGATCGAACTCCCCAGGGAGAAGAAGGTGGGGCACCTGACCCTGCTGCGCGAGCCCCGCGCCATCACTCCCAAAGAATTCAACCTCCTCTCCGCCTCCGAGCGGCTCGACCTCGTCCGGCGGGCCCGGGGAAAGCAGAAGCACGACCTGCTCATCGAGGCCAAGGACGGCGAGGCCCTGGTCCGCCACCTCTCCGCCCAGGAGGTCTACCTCATGGTCAAGGAGATCGGCGCCGAGGAGGCCACCGAGCTCCTCGGAATGGTCACCACCGGGCAGTTCACCGCCTTTCTCGACCTCGACTGCTGGGGTGAGGGGCTCTTCGATGGCGAAGAGGCCCTCAAATGGATCACCCTTCTTCTGGAGACGGGCGAAGAGAAGGCCCTCGCCACGGCCCTGGAGATGGAGCTCGAGCTCCTCGTTCTCATCCTCTCGCGCTTTATCACCATCTCCGGCGGCCTCGCCGATCTCCACGACGAGGATGCCCTGCACGAACGCCGGGATCTCGACCGGATCTACGATATCACCTACCACGACCCCGAGACGGCCAAGATCGTCGGCGCATTCCTCGACATGCTCTACCGCAGGGAGCGTGATTTCTACCTCGGTCTGCTCGAAGCGGTGCGCTCCGAGCCGGGGGCCGAGCTCGAAGAGACCGCCCTGCAGTTCCGCCGCGACAGGCTGCAGGACCACGGTTTCCCCGATCCCGTCGAGGCCCTGGGGGCCTACGCCTGGGTCGACCCCGACGCCTTCGACCCAGCCAGAAAGACCAAGGCCCCCCCCCTGCTCCCCGAAGGCAGCGCCGAGGCCCCCGGCTACCTCCTCACTGCGGCACGTCCCGGCGCCCTGCTCGCCGAGGTTCTCTCCGGCGGTATCGAATCGGCCACCGCCTGGGAGCTCACCTTTCTCTGCAACAAGGTCATGATGGCCGACCGTGTCGACATCGGCGACCTCGAACAGGTGCGCATCGCCATGGAAGAGGTCTATCTCTACCTCGAACTCGGCCTCGCCCATCTGGCCGGCGACGACGTCGAAAAGGCCGCCCGCCTCTTCGGGGAAACCTACCTCGAGCACCTCTTCCGCCTCGGCTTCAGCCTCACCCTGCGCCTGCAGCAGCGGGCCCGCAAAGTGAAAGCCTCCCTCGTCGCCCCCTACCTCGACGGCCCCGACCGGGCCCTCGTCGAGGCCCTCTGCCGGAGAAAGCCCCGGTTCTTCGCCGGCGCCGACGACCAGACCCGCGGAGGAGAGCGCCCCTTCGCCGCCCCCCGCGACCTGCGCCTGGCCGAAGAGCTCCTCGCCAGGGTCGAGGCCCAGGTGCGCCTCTTCACCGCAGGGCTCCCCTTCGCCCTTCCCGACCCCAAAGTGCTTGACCTCACCGGATGCCATCCGGCCGAGGCCGCCGACCTCGCCCTCTCCGACTTCTTCCTCACCGCCCTCGGCAACCGCCTCCTCGGACGCCCCTTTGCCCCCGATCCGATCCCCGTCGGTGAACTCTCCCGACTCCAGACCATCGTCTGCGAGGCAGGGAAGGTCTCCCCGAGGCTCCGTCTCGAAACCCGCCAATGGGTCGAGACCCTCGAACAGGGAGCCGGCCCCTTTGCCGACTACTGCCTGACCCTCTGGGACGAGGAATTCTGCACCCTCGCCCCGGAAGAACTCGATCCCCGCTACCTCGGAGGCCTCATCGTCCGAACCGGGTAGAGAAGTTTTTCCCCCTTGATTCTTTTTCCCCAAAAAGGTATTGAATGAATTAATGCAATTTCAGGGGGATGGGATGAGGAAACTCGACTTGGGATCCATGTGAACCAAAGAGCCGCCGGGAACAGCACACGCTGTCCGGCGGCTCTTTTTGTTGCAGGGGGGGAGGGGGGGGGACAAGCCTCAGCCCTTTTTGGAAAAAAAGACCGGCTCGAAATTTCTAA
>JBFHXN010000577.1:0-2025 GCA_041598955.1 Desulfuromonadales bacterium
ATTCCGGGTCGCGAAGGGGTAGAGGGTCCAGTCGCTCGCCGTCATGGCGTTCATGAAGGTGTTGAGGCTTCGCTTGAGCATGGCGAAGAAAGGGTCGCGCACGGGATAGCGCCCGGAACCGCACAGCACCGTGTGCTCGAGGATGTGGGCGACTCCCGTCGAATCCTTTGGAGTGGTGCGAAAGGCGACACCGAAGAGGTTGTTGTCGTCGGCGGTGGCCAGATGGACAAGCCGCGCGCCGGTGCGGTCGTGGCGCAGTTGGAGAAGGGTGGAGTTGAGTTCGGGAAGAAGAGTGACTTCCTGGACCGTGAAGCCGTAACGGAAAGTCCCGCTGGTCAGGGCGGCTTGAGACATGGCGATATCCCCAGGATAAGTGGTGGGATGGTGGACCTTCAAGGCGACACAAAGGTTAACCCTTGCGAGGCTTCGGGCAAGAAGGCCGAGTCATGGTGGCCGATGGAGGTCCGTTTTGCAACGGTAAAATGTATCGAAGAAGGCCACGGGAAGGGGGGAAGCCTCTATCGTCCCGCCTGGACGCATTCCCCGCGGTCGCCGAGGCTCGGGAGGGCGCGGGGCAGACCGGTGGGGTTGAAGAGATGAATAGGGACGAAAAAAAAGCTCCGCGGCTCACCGCGAAGCTTTTTTGTTGGCGACCTGTCGGAGTCGGTCAGATCTTGACGACGTTGGCGGCCTGGGGGCCTTTCTGCCCCTGGGTCACGTCGAATTTGACCCGCTGACCTTCGGGAAGGGATTTGAATCCCTCACCCTGGATGGAGGAGAAGTGGACGAATACGTCCGGGCCATTGTCCTGCTCGATGAAACCGAAACCCTTGGTGTCATTGAACCACTTCACGGAACCTTCTGCCATGTTCTGTTGCTCCTTCTGATGCGAGGGCTTTGCCCTTTTTTCGGGTTTGCAGATCGCTTCCGTCGGTCCCTCAGGCTGGAGAAGTCCAGCCGGAGCGGGTGTCCGCCGGAGGCGCTGCACATTCATGCGATTCCAAGTGTCTAGCATACTCCCGGGGCAATGGCAAGAGCGATATCTCTTCCGACGGAAGGCGGGCCCGGAGGTCCCGCCCGAGGGTTTTGGGGCCGCCGTGCCGGAGTCCCGGCGCCGTACCCGTCAAGGTTCCGGCACGATGGGGGGCCCAAGGTGCCAAGTGGCCGATATTAATAGAGATCCTTCCCCGGCATGAGATCTGCAATTTCAAGTCATGACAGGCCATGTGGCTTCGGGGAGGGTTTGATGAACAGTACGGAAGGCCGTTTCGAGACAAGGACCCCTCTGGAGGTGGTGCCGCGGGAGATGCTGTCGGCGGCGGGGGTCGGGAATGCAGACTCCTGGGAAGCGGGTCGCTGTTCGTCTGTTTCGGCTGCCAGGTCAGCCCATGCAGGTCCTGGTTCGCCAGGGGCGTTTCTCAGGGACAGCTCCCCCCTTTTCGATCGTCTCGACACCGCGGTCGACTTCGAAGACATATGGGCCTGGGGGTCCGCTTTCTGTCGCCGGCATGCCCTGGGGGTCCTCGTCCTGTTCCTGTCGCCTGTCCGGTTGGGGGCACTTCGGGAGAGCCTGGAACTCAGGGGACGCTTTGCTGCCCTTCTGCGCTGTTTCAGGGAGAACCGGATGCGGGTCGAACTAACTCTGGACCCCTCTGGTCCGGTGGTGGACTGGGAGAGGTGGGACATGTGGGAGGCCGACGAGGGGCTGCCCAGCCTCCCCGTGCATCTCTGCCTCGGCCTCAACCAACCCCTGGAGGAAAGTAAAACCCTGGACCCCGAGAGAGTGGGGACGCTGGTCCGCCTGGCACAGGGGCGCTCCGGCAGGCAGGTCAGTCTCACCCTTTCCGCCCGGCCTTCCTGGGGCGGATGGGCCCTGTCCCTGCCTCTGTCGGCCCTGGAATCCCTTGGTCTCTCATCCCTGGGGGTGGCCTTCCCCATGCACGAAGAGGGTGGCTCTCAGCTGCTGGACTCCCTTCTGCAGGCGCACCCAGGGTCAAACTTCCGTGCGGTTCTCAGGGGGGCGGG
>JBFHXN010000578.1:0-2021 GCA_041598955.1 Desulfuromonadales bacterium
CAGATGTTCCGCGCCGCCGACGCCATGATCCTCAACAAACTCGACCTGCTCCCCTACCTGCGCTTCGACATCGAGAAATGCAAGGCCTTCGCCCGGCAGATCAACCCCCGGATGCGCATCTTCGAACTCTCCTGCCACAGCGGGGAGGGGATGGAGCAGTGGTATGCCTGGCTGGAGGAAGGGGTTGGGAGAAAGAGGGCCTGACCAGTCTCGTAGGGTGGGAAAAGCGCAGCGTTCGCACCAATCGGTGGAAACGGCCCTGGCGGGCCTTATTCCCCCCTACCTGATGGCGTCGCCTGCCATCGTTTGCCTGTCAGGGTCGTAGTCCAAAGGTTCAGCAATTCCAAGCCCTTCTCCGTGCCTCTGTGTCTCGAGCGAGCAGAGCGAGCGGGTGGTAAGGCCCTTTCCGGAGTCAACGCCATGTGTCTAGCCGTTCCCATGCAGGTCAAGAGCATCGAGGGGGAGGTCGCCCGCTGCGAGATCGACGGGGTGCAGCGGGAGGCGAGCCTGATGATGGTCGACAGGATCGAGGTGGGGGATTTCGTCCTCATCCATGCCGGCTTCGCCATCGAGAAGCTCGATGCCGAGCAGGCAGAGGAGACCCTGCGCCTCTTCCGCGAAGTCCTGGCGGGGGGCGGAGGGGTCGAATGAGTTTCGGCGCCCCCTTCCGCGACCCGGCCGTCGCCCGCACCATCCTCGGCAACATCGGGGGGCTCGCCGGGGAGGGTCCCCCCGTGACCCTGATGGAGGTCTGCGGAACGCACACCATGGCCATCTACCAGCATGGCCTGCGGGCCCTGCTCCCCCCGTCCGTGAAGCTGATCTCCGGGCCGGGCTGCCCCGTCTGCGTCACCCCCGTCGGCTATATCGATCACGCCGTGGCCCTCGCCCGCCGACCGGACACCCTGCTGGCCACCTTCGGCGACCTGATGCGGGTTCCCGGCTCCACGAGCAGCCTGCAGCGGGAGCAGGCCGCCGGGGCCGAGGTGCGCATCGTCTACTCCCCCCTCGACGCCGTCGCCCTGGCGCAGAAACACCCGGGGAAGGAAGTGGTCTTTCTCGGAGTCGGCTTCGAAACCACGGCCCCGACCATCGCCGGATCGATCCTCGAGGCCGAGCGGCGGGGGGTCCCCAACTTTTCCGTCCTCACCGCCCACAAGACCATGCCGGCCCCCATGGCCGCACTCAGCGCCGACCCGGAGCTGCAGGTCGACGGCTACCTCTGTCCGGCCCACGTCTCGGCCATCATCGGCGCCGACGCCTATCGCCCCCTGGCGGAGGATCACGGCGTCCCCTGCGTCGTCACCGGCTTCGAACCCCTCGACATCCTGAAAGGGGTGGAGATGCTGGTGCGTCAGGTGAGGGCCGGCGAGGCGAAGGTGGAAAACGAGTACGCCCGCTTCGTCAGGCCCGAAGGGAATCCCAAGGCCCGGGAGATCCTCTACCGGGTCTTCGAGCCCTGCGACGCCGACTGGCGAGGCATCGGAACCATCCCCGGCAGCGGCCTCGCCATCCGGGAAACCTATGCCCCCTTCGACGCCGCCCGTCGTCTGGCCGTCACCGTCGAGCCGCCGGTGGAGCCCAAAGGGTGCCGCTGCGGCGAGATCCTCAAGGGGCAGATCACCCCCTCCGACTGCCCCCTCTTCCGCGGCGCCTGCACCCCCGAGGCCCCCGTGGGAGCCTGCATGGTCTCCACCGAGGGGACCTGCGCCGCGGCGTACAAGTACGGAACCGAGTAATCCGACACCTTTCCGACTCTCCAGCGGGAGCCCCCCTTGAACTCCGACATCATTCTCCTCGGCCACGGCAGCGGCGGCACCCTGAGCCATCGGCTCCTCGACGAGCTCATCGTCCCGATCCTCTCGGGGATCGGCCCCGGCGACCAGAACGACGCAGCGGTGCTTCCCCCCGCGGGGGGGCGGCTCGCCTTCACCACCGACAGCTACGTGGTCGACCCCATCTTCTTCCCCGGCGGCAACATCGGTGACCTCGCCATCAACGGCACCGTCAACGACCTGGCC
>JBFHXN010000579.1:0-2015 GCA_041598955.1 Desulfuromonadales bacterium
CCAGATCGAGGTGCACGTTTTGGAGAGCGGAGCGGAGCTGGGGGGCATCGGGGAGCCGGGGGTCCCCCCCATCGCCCCGGCGGTGGCCAACGCCGTCTTCGCCGCCACCGGCGCCCGCCTCCGGAGGCTTCCCATGACCCCCGCCAGGGTGCTGGAGGCGCTGGGGAAGGGATAGGGACTGGGGAACCCGGGCCGGAAGGGCCTCTCAACGCAAAGCCGCAGAGGGGGAGGGCCCAGACGCAAAGGAACTTCGAAAGGTTTTCGCTCTCTTCTTTGCGTCTTTCTTCGTTTCCTGGCGCCTTTGCGTTGAAAGCCTTTGTTTGCGGCATGGTTCCGGTAACAAGTTCAGTTGGATGTCGAGCCAGACAGAGAGGCATGCCATGGAAGACCTGGAGATCTTCAGGGAAATCGTCCGTCTCAAGGAGGCCCGGGAGCCGGCGGCCCTGGCCACCATCGTCGAGTCGAGGGGCTCGGTTCCCCGCCAGGCCGGCACCCGCATGCTGGTGCGCGCCGACGGCTCGAGCCTGGGCACCCTGGGGGGAGGGCCGGTGGAGGCCGAGGTGATCCGGCAGGCCCGGGAGATGTCCCCGGGAGGTGAGCCCCGCACCCTCCCCTTCAGCCTCACCGCCGAGCAGGGGCTCGTCTGCGGCGGAGAGCTGACGGTCTTTCTGGAATCCCTCGCCGTCATCCCCCGGCTGGTCGTGGTCGGCGAGGGGCACGTGGGACGGGCCGTCGCCCGGGCCGCCTCCATGGCCGGCTTCGCGGTGGAGACGGTACGTCCCGAGGAGGGGGAGCCCCTCCCCGCCGTCGACGCCGACACCTACATCCTCGTGGCGAGCCGCGACCACCATCTCGATTTTGCCGCCGTCCGGGAGGCCCTCGACACGGAGGCCTGCTTCATCGGCCTGCTCGGCAGCCGCCGCAAGCGGAAGGCCCTCGGGGACCATCTGCGCGCCGAGGGGCTTCCGGCGTCGGCCCTGGAGCGGGTGACAACCCCCGTCGGCCTCTCCATCGGGGCCCGCACCCCCGGAGAGATCGCCCTCTCCATCGCCGCCCAGCTCGTCCAGACACGGAGGGAACGTGCCTCACAACGTCTCAGCGCTGCTCCTGGCCGCCGGCCTCTCCCGGCGGATGGGGAGCCCCAAGCCGCTTTTGCCCCTGGGGGATAGGCCCGCCATCCTGCGCTGCCTCGACGCCCTGCTGGAAGGGGGCGCCTGCAACCCTGTGGTGGTGCTGGGCCCCGGCGGGGATGAGATCGCCCGGCTCCTCGCCGACCATCCCGTCACCCTGACCTGGAACCTCTCCCCCGAGACGGAGATGGCCGGCTCGGTGAGGGCGGGCCTTGCCCGGCTCGACCCGGCGGCGACGGCGGTCCTGGTCGCCCTGGCCGACACACCCCTGGTCCTTCCAGCGACCATCGAGAGGATGATCGCGACCCATCTCGCTCAACCGGAGAATATCCTCCTTCCCACCACGGGCGGCCGTCGCGGCCACCCCCCCCTCCTCCCCCTCCCCCTCCTGCGGGAGATCGAGAGCGTCCCCACCCTGCGGGACGTGATCCGCCGCGATCCGGGACGGGTGCGGGAGATCGCCGTGGAGGATCCGGGAATTCTGGCCGACATGGATACCCCCGAGGATTACGAGGCCCTGCGGGCAGCGTTTCAGAATCCCCCTTCAGGCTGATCCTGCTGGGGAAGTCCGTTAATGTATTCCCTTGCAAGCCAGGTCAAGGCTAAACCGGCGGGTCCCGTCCCGCCAGACGGCTTCCTTTTTGTCCAGGCGGCAACAAAAAGGAAGCAAAAAGTGCCTTCTCCCCTGCGGGGGGCATTTCTGTTGCGGAGAAAAATCCGCACCTGTGCCTTCACGCCCCGGTTCACACCACCCCTGCCCCTCTGAGAGAAAAGAAAGGGTTGTACCGGTTTTAAAGCCCACCCACGGCCGGTCCCTGTAAGAGCCTGGCAGACTGCCCGGACCCCAATGCCTGTGGTGCCGTGGGACCGACGGAGACGAACCGG
>JBFHXN010000580.1:0-2010 GCA_041598955.1 Desulfuromonadales bacterium
AGAAGAGCCATGACCCCTCCCACCGTCAGGATCATCACCATCAGGCAAAAGGAAGCCATCCTCCAGCCGAGGGTCGCCAGGTTCCGCTTGAGTTGCCCCTGGGAGAGGCCGATGTCGAGGGTTCCCAGGACCTGGGCCTCCGGGGCCGGTTCATGGCAGGCGGCAAGGGAGCAGCCTGCTTCATTGTAAATAGGCGCAGTGATGGCCAGCACGTACTCACCCCGCTCGTTGGTAAAGCCTCGGGCCCTCTCCATGGGCCCCAGGGCCGTGGCCGGCTCGGGGCCGTCATGGCACTCCACGCACCCCTCGCTTTTCTTGTCGACCAGGCGATCGAGTTCGGAGGGTTCGGCGGAGAACATGATCAGCCCCTTCTTGTTGAATATCCGCACGTGCTCCACCCCGTGCTGCTCGCCGATGTTGCGAATGGTCTCCCGCAGGGTTTCCCGGTCAGCCTTGAGCATGGTGTAGCGGGTCGACTTGATGAGGGTGTCAGCCAGGCTGACCTCCCGCTGGATGGCGTCATTGACCATGTCCTGCTTGATGAAGGAATAGAGCAGAACACAACAGACCACAACGAATCCTGTCACTGTCAGGGCCACCGGGACGACGGCCCGGGCGGCAAGACTTCTCAGCATGACGAACTCCTTCTCTGTTTCCGGCGGGCTGGAAAAAACCCGGGGCAAATTAGCGAAATCAAATATACCAGAAACGATTCCCCCCAGGCCACAAAAAGGCGGGGCGCCCTCACGACGCCCCGCATCTGGTCCTCTTGGTCCATCGGGTGGTCAATGTTCTTTGGCTTCCTCCGTCTCTTCCCACCCAGTCCACATCGGTTTGAAGTGCGCAAAAGGGGTATGCCCCAGTGTTGCAAGGTAGACATGGGTGAAGAGAAAGGCCCCCAGCATGCTGGCCAGGAGGAAGTGGATCGAAACGAGGAACTTGAGGCCTCCCACCACCAGGACGAGATTGCGAAGAGGCGCGATATTCATCAGCAGCAGCCCGCTCACGATCACCAGGGGGACCAGAATCATCATGATCACCAGGTAGGCCGACTTCTGCATCGGGTTGAACTTGTCCTGAGGGGTCGTGGTGTGAGGGCTACGGAAGCCGAGAAAATAGGTGAGAAAATAGTACTTGGCCTGTCGCAGGAGCCCGAAGCGCAGATCTTCCCTGTTCGGGATATAGAGCTTCAGAAGGTTTCGAGCCACCAGCAGGTAGTAGAAGAGCCAGAGGAAAAAGGAGACCGACACCACCACGCCGGCGGCATTGTGCAGACTGACGGCAGCTTTGTATCCCCCGAAGAGGCTGACATACTCGGGAAAACGAATCTGGACGCCCGTCAGGCAGAGAGTCACGATGCCCAGGGCGTTGAGCCAGTGCCAGATCCGCACCGGGGTCGGAGTGAGGTAGATCTTCCCGTTCTGAGCCATGATTCAATGCTCCTTTCCATCGCGATTCCGGCGGGTCAGGAGACGAAGCGTCCCGTGCCCGATCGGCATGACCAGCCCGCCCGCAAGGATCATCAAGCCGATGATGTTGAGGGTTTCGCTGCGGGTTGCCCCGAGAATGTAGAAATCGGGTGTCCCGTTCAGAAGGTCGAGAACGGCTCCTTTCTCGACCCCGACCCGCATGTAGGTTTCATCGTTTTGAGGAAAAGCCACGAAACTCTCCTGCATCGCCTTGGGCCCGGAAGCATGGCAGAAGGAACAGTCCCAGCGGTTTTCGAGAATCTGGAAACTGTGGGTCACTTGCTGGGGAGCCATCATCCCCTGGAGTCGAAAGGAACCGTAGCGGGAAGAGCCGTTGAAGACCCTCAACTCCTCCAGGGAAATGAAACGATTCCCGTCGGTGTCGATCAGATTCCTGACATCCCCGCCTGCGACAAGACCCTTCAACTCCTCATGACCCGCCAGGGCAAAATCTCCGAAAACTTCCCCGGGGGCGCGATGAATCAGGTAAAGAGTGATGACGTAATTTTCTGAACCCGTATGGCAGGTTATGCAGGAGAGG
>JBFHXN010000581.1:0-2002 GCA_041598955.1 Desulfuromonadales bacterium
CGAGGGGCTTCTGGAGGCCCGGAGGGGCGTCCTCGCCGCCCTGGAGCGGGGCCCTGCGCGGCTGCTGGTCGTGGGAGGGGGCCCGGCGGGGCTCGAGGTGGCCGGGGCCCTGGCCTGCCTGGTCGGCGGCTCCCGGGGGAGGGCCGCCATCACCCTGGCGGCCGGAGAAAGCCTGCTGCCGAAGTTCCCCGAAAAGCTCCGGCGACTGGCCCGGGAGTCCCTCGTCGGTCGGGGTCTGGAGATCGTCGAGGGAGCCCGGGTCACCTCCCTGCGAGACGGCATGGGCTCTTTCGAAGATGGTCGCGAGAGCCCCTTCGACGTCGCCCTGGGGGCCGTCGGCGTCCGCCCCCCCTCCCTCTTTCGCGACTCGGGCCTTCCGACGGGGCCCGGAGGCGGCCTTCTGGTCGATGGCTGCCTGCGCTCCCCCGAACACCCCGAACTCTTCGGCGGAGGCGACTGCATCCACTTCGCTCCCCGCCCCCTCGACAAGGTGGGGGTCTACGCCGTGCGCCAGGGCCCCCTTCTTTTCAAAAATCTGCTGGCTGCCCTCGAGGGGAGGGAGCCATCCCCTTTTCTGCCCCAGAGCCACTACCTGCTCATCTTCAACCTCGGCGACGGCCGGGGGATTTTCCACCGCCGGGGATGGGTCTGGGACGGCCGCGGGGCCCTCTGGCTCAAGGAGCGCATCGACCGGGGCTTCATGCGCCGCTTCCAGCTGAGCGGGGAAGGGGCCTAGAATCACGACAGCCTTCGCCATCCGGGAGAAGTCCATGGCCGATCTGCTGAAGGCGCTTCACCAGGGAGCGGCGCTGACTCTCGAATGCACCGACGAGGTCTACCGCCCCGGACCCCTGACCCTGAGGCTTGCCGACCTGATGAGGGTGCGCCCCGGGGAAACGGTGGTCGACGTCGGCTGCGGCACCGGCTACCTGGGGCTCCTCGCCGCCCGCCTCGGCGCCGGGCGGGTGATCTGCACCGACCTCCTCCCCGAAGCAGTGCGCCTGGCCGAAAAAAATGCCCGCCGCAACGGCCTCTGCCGCGTCGAGGTCCGCCGGGGGGACGCCCTGGCCCCCCTTGCCGGGGAGAGCGCCGACCTCATCCTCACCCTTCCCCCCCAGATGCCCTTTCCCACCAACTTCAACCCGGGCCGCTACGGCGGACCCGACGGCACCGACGTCATCCTCCGCATCCTGCGCCAGGCCGTCCCCATCCTCGCCCCCCGGCGGGGCCGGCTCCATCTCATCCATTCGGCCCAGGCCCATCCCGGGCGGGTCTGGAAGGCCATCGCGGAAGCGGGCTTTGGGCGGGAGACGGTGGCCACGGTGGAGAAGGAGTGGCGGCGGGAGGAGGCCGAGGCCCTGCAAAAAGGCCTCTATGCCTACCTCATCGAGCAGGTGGAGAAGGGGGAGGCTCTCTTCGAGAAGCGGCGGGGGTGCTATTTCTACCCCGTCTGGTTCTACCGGCTCACCCTGGGCCCCGGCGCGGGAGAACGAGGGTGAAGCCCCGCATCCTGGTGGTGATCGACCGGCCCGGCTGGGCCCTGGAGCGCACGGCGGACAACGTCATGGGCCGCCTCGGCCACCTCTTCGCCTTCGAGAAGATCTTCAACTCCGACGTCCGGGAGCGTCTCCAGCGCAGGGACTTCGACCTGCTCTACATCACCTACTGGAAGCAGTTTCTGGACGCCGGCATCGACCTCGACCTTCCGCGGCCCGCCGTCTCGGGGGTGCGGAGCCATTTCAAGTGGGATGGCGGCCGGGGGCTCCCCCCGAGCGCGGAGCATCTGGCCCTCATGGGGCGTTTCGTCGCCCTGAACGTCCCCTCGAGGATCCTCTTCGACATCTTCTCCCCCCTCCACCCGGCGGTCTTCCACACCCCCCACGGGGTCGACGCGGACCTCTTTTGCCCCCGTCCCGGCGCCGGAGGAGGCTCCCCGGCCGGAGAGCTCGTTCTCGGCTGGGCCGGCTCCCGGGAGAACCATCCGGGCAAGCGGGGGCTGGAG
>JBFHXN010000582.1:0-1983 GCA_041598955.1 Desulfuromonadales bacterium
GGGTCGGGGTTGGCGCCGAGCAGGGCCGTCGCCTGCATGATCTGCCCCGGCTGGCAGTAGCCGCACTGGGGGACCTGCTCCTCCAGCCAGGCCTGCTTGACGGGATGGTCGGCGGCGAGCCCCTCGATGGTGGTGATGCTCTTTCCTACGGCATCCCCCGCCGCCACCTGGCAGGAGCGCCGGGCCCTCCCGTCGATATGGACCGTGCAGGCGCCGCAGATCCCCGCCCCGCAGCCGAACTTGGTGCCGGTCAGTTGAAGGCGCTCGCGGATGACCCAGAGCAGGGGTTCCTTGGGGTCTGCCGCGACCTTGTGGGTGCGGCCGTTGATGGTGAGGGTTAGCATGGCGGCCTCCTGGGGCTGGGATGGAAGACGAAAGGGAACAAGGGGCATTCTAGCAACCGCCGGTCGTCTGGCAAGGCAGGGGGCCCCAACTTTCCCCCGCGAAAAAATTCCCGCCCGATGATAGACTGTTGCACGCTCAGCCCCCCGGCCGGATCTCCCGGCCTGACGGCCGAGCCCCAGGGAGTGCCATGGAGGGTCTGGTTCAGGGTGACGTGGTCCGGCTGCTGCTTGCCCTGGGCGTTCTGCTCGGCGCGGCCCGGGTTTTCGGCGAGCTGGCGCGGCGTCTCAATCAGCCTGCGGTGATCGGGGAGATTCTGGCCGGCGTCCTGCTCGGCCCCACCATCCTCGGGGGGGCGCTGCCGCAGGTCGCCGCCTTTCTCTTCCCCTCCCAGGGGCCCGTGGCCCTCGCCCTTGACGCCCTGATGACTCTCGCCATCACCCTCTTTCTGCTGGTGGCGGGGCTCGAGGTCAACCTCTCCACCCTCTGGCGGCAGGGGAGGGCGGCCATCGGGGCGGGCCTCTCGGGGATCATCGGTCCCTTCACCCTGGGCTTCGCCGCCGCCTGGTATCTCCCGGCCATGATGGGTCGGGGCGCCGGTGTCGACCCCTTTCTCTTCGCCCTCTTCATGGCCACCGCCCTCTCCATCTCGGCCCTCCCCGTCATCGCCAAGACCCTCATCGACCTCAACCTCTACCGCAGCGATTTCGGCATGGTGGTCGTCGCCTCGGCGGTCTTCAACGACCTGCTGGGGTGGATCATCTTCGCCGCCATCCTCGCCCTGCTCGGCAGCGCCCCGGGTGCCGTCCCCGGCATCTTCTGGGCGGTCCCCCTGGTGCTGCTCTTCGCCCTGCTGATGCTCACCGTGCTGAGGCAGCTCATTCACCGCCTCCTCCCCTGGATTCACGCCCACACCAGCTGGCCGGGGGGAATTCTCGGCTTCTCCCTGGTGCTCGCCCTCTTCGCCGGGGCTTTCACCGAGTGGCTGGGGGTGCACGCCATCTTCGGGTCCTTCCTGGCGGGGGTCGCCCTGGGGGACTCCCGTCACCTGCGGGAGAAGACCCGCGCCACCATCGACCAGTTCGTCTCCCATGTCTTCGCCCCCCTCTTCTTCGCCGGCATCGGCCTCAAGGTCGACTTCCTCCACCATTTCAACCTCCCCCTGGTGGCCGCCGTGCTGGTCATCGCCGTGATCGGCAAGGTGGGGGGATGCTGGGCCGGAGGAAGGCTGGCGGGGATGCCTCCCCGGGAGGCTCTCGCCCTGGGCTTCGCCATGAACGCCCGGGGGGCCATGGAGATCATCCTGAGCCTTCTCGCCCTGCGCTACGGGCTGATCGGGACGGAGCTCTTCGTGGCCCTGGTGGTGATGGCCCTGCTCACCTCCGTGGCGAGCGGGCCGATCCTGCAGCGGCTGCTGCACCTGCGCCGCCCGCGACCCTTCACCCGGTTCCTGCGCCCCCGGGCCTTTCTGCCGCGGCTGCGGGGGGTGAGCCGGGAGGAGGCGATCCGGGAGCTCGCCGTCCCCCTGGCCGCCCTGGCCGGCCTCGACCCCGGGCAGCTGGCCGACGCCGTTCTCGATCGGGAGCGGCTCATGCCAACCGGCATCGGGCACGGCATCGCCATCCCCCACGCCCGGCTGGA
>JBFHXN010000583.1:0-1981 GCA_041598955.1 Desulfuromonadales bacterium
GCCGGCCGATCGAGTGGGTAAGGGGCGAATGAACCCTCACCTTGTAGCACAGCTCAACCTGCATGGACAAGTGGTAAACAGGTTAAGCCAATCTTCCTAAAGGACTCCCCCCATGTCCCTCGCTCCGCCCGACCGGCGCCGTCCCCTGGCCGAATTCCTGCTGGTCACCGTGACCCTCTTCTGGGGGGCGACCTTTCCCCTGGTCAAGGAAGCGGTCACCGAGGTGCCGGTGCTCTGCTTTCTCTGGGTGCGCTTCGCCCTCTCGGCGCTGCTGCTGGCCCTGCTGGCCGGCCGGGGGCTCTTTACCCTCGATTCCCGAGGGGTGAGGCGAGGGATACTGCTCGGGGTGCTCCTCTTTCTTTCCTACCTCTTCCAGACCTTCGGGCTGGAGCGGACCACCTCGGCCAACGCCGGCTTTCTGACGGGGCTCAACGTGGTCTGGGTGCCCCTTCTGGCCGGGCCCCTGCTCGCCAAGCCTCCGGGGTCCGGCTCCCGGATCGGGGTGGGGATGGCCCTGTTCGGGCTTTTTCTGCTGACCTGGCACTCCCCCTGGCAGCTCAATCCGGGGGATCTCCTGGTGGTGGTCTGCTCGGTCTTCGTGGCCCTGCACATCCTCGGCCTCGATGCCTGGACGGGGGGGTACGACGGAAGGGCCCTGGCCTGCGTGCAGATCGCCACCATGGCGGTGTTGGGATTTCTCGGCAGCCTCCTCTTCGAGCCGGTGACCTGGCCCCGCAGTTTCAGCCCGAGCCTCCTTTCGGCCCTGGGGATCACCGCGGTCTTCGCCACGGCCTATGCCTTCTGGGTGATGACCACCTTCCAGCGGCTGACCACCCCCACCAGAGCGGCTCTCATTTATACCCTGGAGCCGGTTTTCGCCGCCATCTTTTCGGTCTGGCTCGCCGGCGACCGGCTCTCCGCCGTGGCCTGGGCGGGGGGCGCCCTCATCGTCCTCGGCATGGTGACCGCCGAGGCCTGGCCGGCCCTGGCGGCCCGGTGGAGAGGGAAGAGGGCCTGAGGCGGAACGGTTTTACCCGACGGTGTTGGTTGACATGTCAATAACAAAGGGCCGGGCGGGAGACCGCCCGGCCCTTTGTCGCTGATGAAGCCGTCTTGGGTCTAGAACTTGAAACGCACGTTGGTTTCGACCCGGATCATGTCGTCGCCGGTGCCGTCGCTGGCCAGCTCGTCCCAGGCGTCTCCGCCCAGCAGATAGCCGGCGGCCAGCCCTGCGGAGAGGCCCTTGGCGATCTGGTACTCGGCCCGGACGTTGAACTCGTGGCCGATGTTCTTGTCTCGGATCACGTCCTCGGTGGTGGTGAAATACATGTAGCCGGCGCCGAGGGCGAGCTTGTCGGTCGCGTCGAAATCGAAGTTGAGGTAGGGGACGTTGAAGCCCCGGTCGAGGAAGTAGTTGGAGCCGATCATGTAGTTGTCATCGGCATAGTACCCGGAGAGGACCACGGTCCCGATGTTCTCCAGGTAGGCCTCGAGGGACTTGTAGTTCTCCAGGTCGCCGTCGGTGGGGTCGTCGTCGCCGGTGGCGTAGAGCCAGCCGGCCTTCAGGCGGGCCTTGTCGAGGGAGGCGGTCACTTCGCCGTTGAGCAGGTAGGCCTTGCGGTCAAGGGTTGTGTGGGTGCTTCCCGGAAAGACCTGGTTTCCGGCGTCGAGCTCGCCCGTCAGGTAGATGGCGGTCCCGCCGAAGAAGATGTTGCCGGCCTGGGCCTCGGCGGCCATGCCGAGCCAGAGCTGCTTGTCCAGCGCTTCATCGACCAGGGTGGCGCTGAAGTCGGGGGTGGAGATTTCATCCTGTCCGAACTCCGCGAAAGCGCCGAAGGCGTAGATGCGGGTTCCGGGCTGGAAGGTGTAGCCCAGGTCGAGGACGTAGACGTCGTCGGTGGTGTCCTTGTTGTTGCCGCCGATGCTGGTCACGCCGTTTCTCCACCAGCCGAGGGAGTACTCCAGGCCGTCGCGCTTGGAA
>JBFHXN010000584.1:0-1978 GCA_041598955.1 Desulfuromonadales bacterium
CGGATCGCCGAACTCCACCGGGAGTCGGAGGTCTGCCCCGCGGGCCCGGCAGAGAGCAACCTGGAGGTGGTGCTGCGCAACACCCGGGAAAATCTCGACCAGACGGCTCCCTTCGTCGGCAAAACCCTGGCCCCCGGTGCCCTGGAGCGGACCAGGGCCCTGAGCGAGGGCTTTCTCGCGGAGCAGGCCGACCTGCTCCTTGGCCGGGAGGCCCGGGGACATGTCCGTGACGGCCACGGCGACCTCCATGCCGAACATGTCTGCCTCACCGATCCCATCCGCATCTACGACTGCATCGAATTCAGCCGCCGCTTCCGGGTGGCCGATCTCGCCGCCGATCTCGCTTTTCTCCTCATGGACCTCGAGCACCGGGGCCGCAGGGATCTGGCGGAGAGGCTCCTTTGCGCCTACCAGGCCTGCCTGCCTGCCGACCCCGACCTCCCCGTGCTCCTCCCCTTCTACAAGGTCTACCGGGCCTGGGTGCGGGGGAAGGTGGAATCCTTTCTCGCCTTCGACGCCGGCGCCCCCGAGGCGGTCCGTCGGGCCGCGGCCGACCGCGCCAGCAGCTATTTCGCCCTGGCCCTCGGGTACCAGGCCCCGGTGGCCCTCTACCTGGCCTGCGGGCTCATGGGGACGGGGAAGACCACCCTGGCACGGGGGCTCGCCGCGGCCACCGGGGCCGCCCTGCTGCGCTCCGACGTCCTGCGCAAGGAATCCCGGGGCCTCCCTGCCGGCCGCCCCATCCCCGAGGGGTTCGCCGAGGGGATCTACCGCCCCGAGATCACCGCCGAGACCTACCGCCTGCTGCTGGAGGGGGCCCGAAAAGAGATGGCCCAGGGGCGCCCCGTGGTGATCGACGCCTCCTTCGCCCGGGCCGCCGACCGGGCCGAGTTCCGGGCCGCGGCCCGTCGGGCAGGCTTTCCCTGTCTGCTTTTTCACGCGACCTGCCCCCGGGAGACGGCCCTGGAGCGTCTCGACCGCAGGGAGCATGGCGGAGGGGACGCCTCCGACGGCCGCCGGGAACTCTTCGACCCTCAGGCCGCCGCCTTCGAGTCGCCGGAGTCGGAACCGGGGGTTTTGCAGGTCGACACCCGGAACAATGTCGACTATAATGTGCAACTCATCCTCACCAAGAACCTGGAACAGGCGGGCCCGGGACCATGAAGCTGAACCAACCCTTCTCTCAGCGCGAAGCCTGGCTCGCCTGCTTTTTTATGGGCGTGATCATGCTCAACTTCCCCTTCCTGGAGATCTTCAACAAAACCACCCAGGTCCTCGGAATCCCTCTGCTGGTGCTCTATTTTCTGGTCGGCTGGCCCGTCTCCATCTTCGTCATCTATCTCTTCGCCCGCTGCCCCGGCAACGGCAACGGGAACGGCCCGACCCCTCCCGGGGAACACCGAGGCCTCGACCAGCCATGATTCCCGTCGGCCTTCTGGCCTCTCTCACCATCCTCTACTTCGCCCTGCTCTTCGCCGTGGCCTACTACGCCGACCGCCTGCGGGAGCAGGGGCGCAGCATCATCTCCAACTCCAACATCTATACCCTCTCCCTGGCCGTCTACATGACCTCCTGGACCTTCTACGGGAGCGTCGGTCGCGCCGCCACCAACGGTCTCGACTTTCTCCCCGTCTACCTGGGGCCCACCCTGATCATCTTCACCTGGGGATTTCTGCTGCGCAAAATGGTGCGCATCAGCAAGGAGCAGAACATCGTCAGCATCGCCGACTTCATCTCCAGCCGCTACGGCAAGTCGGCCGTGCTCGGGGCCATCGTCACCATTTTCGCGGTGCTCGGCATCATGCCCTACATCGCCCTGCAGCTCAAGGCGGTCGCCCACACCTTCGACCTGCTCACCATGCCGGCCCCCGGGGCCGGACGAAGCATGAAGGAACTCCTCGGGACCCTCCCCCACCCCGTCGACACCGCCTTTCTGGTCGCCCTGGTGCTGGGGCTCTTCGGCGTTCTCTTCGGCGCC